>JACQUN010000035.1 GCA_016210285.1 Chloroflexota bacterium | reverse complement strand
TGCACCGCCAGCTTCCATCCTACCCTCATCGCAGCCAGGGTACCTGCCCATAGGCTTCCGAGCGGTGCCACCGCCAGGAGAGCGAACTGGAGCAGGGCGCTCAACACGGCCCGGACCCCCAGGCCCGTGGCCCTGGCCACCGCCGCTACCATGCGAACTCCCCAGGCCACTGCCCGGCGGAGCCACGTGGCGGGAAGGCTGAGGACTGCAAGCAGAGTGCGGCCCGCGACGGCTAGTCCGCGCCCCAGATGCACCAATATGGCCCAGGCGGCTTTGGCCACCAGGACCACAGCGGCGACCAGGGACCTGGCAACAGAGGCCAGCATGCGGCCCAGGACCCCAAGCACCCGAAGAGCAGAACGGTAGAGGACCCCCACGACCCGGGCGATCCCTCGCAGGGCGAGCAGCAACATGGCCCGCAGGGCGCTCAGCACAGCCCCAAGCCCCAGCCATGCGGCCCTAGCCATTGCCGCTACCATGCTAACTCCCCGGCCCGCTACCCAAAGGAGCCATGTGGCGGGAGGCATGAGCACTGCCAGCACAACGCGGCCCACGACAGCCAGCCCGTGCCCTCCGTGCACCAGTATGGCCCAGGCGGCTTTGGTCACCAACACCACAGCGGCGACCAGGAACCTGGCAACAGAGGCCAGCATGCGGCCCAGGACCCCAAGCACCCGAAGAGCAGAACGGTAGAGGACCCCCATGGCGCGGGCGATCCCTCGCAGGGCGAGCAGCAACATGGCCCGCAGGGCGCTCAACACGGCCCCAAGCCCCAACCATGCGGCCCTGGCCACTGCCGCTACCATGCGAACTCCCCAGGCCACTGCCCGCCGGAGCCAGGTGGCGGGAGGCATGAGCACGCTGAGCGCCATGCGTCCGACGAACGCGAGGCCCCGCGCCAGGTAGGCGAGCACCAACCCAATGGCCTTCATGACATCCGTCACGAGAGTCGCCAGCGCGCTGAGCACACGAGCGACGAAGTGCCCCAGGAGGTTCATGAGGGCAAGGATCACGTGCGAGAGGCCGGATACGACCACCCTTCCTGGAGGGTAGAGGACTCTCCAGGTCAGCGCAGCCACCCCAGCCACCAGGACGAAGGGAAAGGATACCACCACTAGGGCTACGCGTCCCACCATCCCTGCAAGAGGGACCACCAGCCTTCGCAGGGCCGCCAGTCCCCTTCGGCCCAGGGTGATAAGCACCCCGACGAGGCGACCTGCGATCAGCGTGATGCGCTTCATCGTCTCGCCGAGGGACCGGGCTATGAGCACAGCCAGATAGCGAACTGGCTCGGGGGCAAAGGGCAGAACAAGCCAGAGCAACGCTCGGCGTGCGGCAAAGCCGGTGACGGCCGAGAGGGCCACGCCCACCCACAGCAAGACTCCGCTGACGGAGGCCGCGACCGCTTGAGTAGCAAACTCCCGTGGGATCAACTGGTGCGCCACAGCGTCTCGGACTGGAATCAGGGTCAGCGAGGTCACGAAAAGAAAGAGAGCGACGAAGCCTCTAGCGGTCACGGCGGGGCGCTCCCTATCGCCTACTGCTTGTCCGGTGGGGTTGAGAGAATCCTGGGTAGCCACGGCTCGCCTCTCCTTATGGGTTCACTGTGTCTGGGAGCAGTCAGCCCCCTCGCAGGTCTCAGCCGGCTTCGTCTCCCTGCGAGACCTGTGAGGCGCTTGCATTCATACTCCGATCCCCGAGCCTGGGTTCGCAGCGTCCAGTACACTGCCGATCGCCGAAAGCCAGATGAGGACCCCCACGATGGCGAAGACAACTTCACCGAAGCCTACCTTCGCCTCGCGAAGTACGACATTGGGCAGGTGGGCCCAGTACCTGTTCAAGTTGCTCTGGATAGCGAACAGCAGCCCAGCGACAATAACCACAGATGCCGCATGGATGGCCAGGAGTAGCGGGCTGACACTCTCGGAATTCCAGACGATGTAGTCCATGACATTCGTGACCACCACCGTCACCACCGCCCGGCCAGGGCTGAGAGAGTGGCGCAAGCCCACCTGGTCCAGCAGCTCCTTGTAGGACCGCACATGGGCGTGGAATCGGTACAGACCATAGATGGGCACCAACTGGGTAAGGGCGTGCCAAACGGGATACCCCTCCTCCCGGCTATGGTCCCGGTACTGTTTCCAGGTCAGAAAGAGCCAGTAGAAGAGGTACAGTCCCCCTGAGAGGAAGGATATGAGGACCACCCGAAGCGCAGAAATCCTGTATCGCAGCTCCTGGGGCTCTGTTTGAAACGGGTGCCCGCACGAGGAGCAGAACCGATCGCCCTCCACCGCGGGACTGCCGCAGTTGGGGCAATAGTGCGCCCTCACGGCGGCTCGCCCCAGGCTGGAGCCTCTCCCGCCATCGCCATTGTGGCCATCTGTTGATGCCGTGAGACTGGTGAGGATTGGCATGGCTCTCTCCGCTTCTTGGGCGCGCGGATACGAAGGTGCGGGGGTGCCCCCCTTATACCCAATCGGCGTCTGACAATTCGGGCAGGCGATGGAAGCGACGCTGACCTCTCGGCCACAGCCAATGCATCTCACGGTAGGCATGGGCACCTCCCTTGCCCTACGAGCGACAAGACCTGAACTGATGTGTCGGCGGGCTACGCTTCCAGTGCCCTGGTTTCAGGCGGCGCTTGCAGCCCCACAGCCCGCCGCTCCATTTCGGCGGCCAATTGACCCAGCTTGGCAATGTTCTCCCTGGCGGCGGCGATACCCTCGGTCTTGAGCTGGTCAGCCAGGTTGATGGCCTCGATGAGCTGGTTGTGGGCCTGGGTGATCTTGTCCACGGCGACGACCGGGCTGTTGTAGATGTCGCCAATCTCCGTGGTGTGCTGTCTGATGGTGGTGGCATTGGACACCAGGAGATTGCCCAGAAACTCCCGCGTCCTCTCGGTGGCCTCCTGGACCCGGCGCTGCCGCGCCAGGGCCGACTGGATGGCCAGGCCTACCATGACCATGTTGGTGGCCAGGGTAAGCGTGCGGTCCACAGCCTGGCCCAGCCGCGTGTTGTTCTGCCTGGTCATCTGGAGGCTCACCAGGAACTGAGCATGGGCCTCCTGCATCGTGCGCAGGTCCTGCACACGCATGGTCACGTCGTGCAGGGCCTCCTGGACCCTCTCTCGCTTCTGCGCATCGCTGATGCCCTGGAGCGACTGGTCTAGCTGCTGAATCACCAGTTCGCCCAGGTAGGCATTCTTCTGGATAGGCCCCTGGGCCGATTCCACCTGCTCGTAGAGCTTCCGCAGTTCGATGTTGTCGCGCGTGAGCATGAGGCGCCCTTCCCTGAGCCGGGCCTCTACCACGACCACCTGCTGGGACACCGTCTGGTAACGGACGGCGATCCGCTCCAGGGCCTTCACCACGGCGCTGACGCCCCCAGTGAAGGGCAGCAAGTAGGCAATCCGCTGGAGGATGCTCGGGTTCGTGATCCTCTGGGGATCAATCTGGTCCAGGGTCACCCGCAGGTCTACCAGGTCCTTGGACACCTGTTCACCTGGGCCGCGGCCCGCCAGCATGTCCCCAACACGGGCCCGCAGCAGGTTGAAATCACCGGTGGCCTGCCGTTGCGTTTGGATGCCAACGGCCGAGATGCTGTCCACGATGGCCATCTCCTTGCTGCCGCTGGCCTCGACCAGGCCGTGGACGACTTCGGCAGCCCGGGCTTGCAGCGCGTGGACCTCCGCGTCTGACAGCCCCTGGGGTGCCACGGGTTGTTTGCCGCTCACGGGGACTATCTCCGAGATCGGCTCGGGCGTCTGGCCGGGGTTCTGGTCTGTGGTCATCGCGCTCCTCCTTGCCATTGCCTTGTCCACCGCCACTGTACCAATGGTAGACGAGTCCTAGTTGAGAAATGGCTTGTGGTGGGATTGCAATCTGGTTGAGCTAGAGATGCACGAGTCTCGCCGCGAGACTCCAGCGCTTAAGGTCGCCATCCCCATTCACAGCCCCAGCCTCCTGAGCTCCTCTTGCAGCTCTCTGGCCTGGCCAATGGCCCTGCGCAGCCTTTCAGTGACAGCGCCGATGGTGGCTTCCGACACGTTAGCTTGGAGTGCCGCCAGATCGATCCGGGCGTCGAACAGGGAAAGCTCGCAGTCGCCACACGCCAGCAGGAGGCGTTCAAGCCCTAGCTGTTGCTGCTGAATCTTTCTGAGCTTCCCTTCGAGGGACGCAAGCTGCCTTTCACGGATCTCGAGCAGCTCAGCCTGTTGTCCCTGCGTCTTGAGCTCCGCAATCGCACCCTGAAGCTCACCGATCTCCTGCTCCATTTGGCTCGGCCTTGAGGCATGGACCGACTGGGCCAAACCGAGGGCTCTTCGGAGAATGTTCAACCCCTCGCCCATGGTCTCCTCTGCCAGCCCAGGGACCATCCCCACCACAAGAGGTTCGGTCCCTGTCTTCTGCTCCAGAACGTCTTGGAGGAGGCGGTAGGCCTCAACCAACAGCCCGAGGGCTTTGAGCCCAGCCTGTAAGCTCAGCTGAGAAAATCCAATCTGGAGGTCTCTCTGCAACTTTTCGAACTCGGTGGTGTTCTGCCGCTCCCAGAGCCGTAACAGGGTCTCCTCGGTCTCTCGAGCCAACTGGACCCCCAGGGCCGGGTCCACAGCGGCCCCTGAATCGTGGATGGCGTCCAGCAGACGCGTCATCGTATCTAACTCCTGCAAGACCTCGCCCGCCACGGCGGAGCCCGCGCCCTGTTTGGCCTCTATGTAGTGAAGGGCCAGCAGGCCGAAGGCGTTTTCCAGGGCCCGGCGCAGGTCGCTGGAAACGCCGCTCCGTTTCTCGATGGCGCCAACCTTTTGGGCAATTCCCACAAAGAGAACGGTTCCCTGCTGCACCGCCTCTTGCGCGGAGAGCGCGCTGATCGGTCGTACAGGAAAACGCACCTCGGCCACCCTCCGCCAAGCCGACTCCTGCTTGGCCCTGTCTTGTATGTAGCCCGCCACCATAAGCATGCCAAAGAGCGCGGCCAGGGCCGACCAGAGCAGCGCCAGGTCCGTCGAGCGCAGCACGGCCAAGAAGAGGCCCTCTCCCGCGCTCCAGAGGAAGGCCAGCGGGCCCATATCCCCGCGTAGCAGGGCAGAGCGAATGAGCTCCCGCCTGAGCTGCCGCCGCAAGTCCTCGTAGGGGACTCTCGGCTCCATCATGTTCGGCATCCCCATAAGTTGCCTCTCGGCCCGCTAGAAGTACTTGCTGAACTCCTCTAGCACCTGGGCGAGGTCGTTTTCTGTTACTCCCTGGAATTCCGCGCCGGTCGCTTCAGCCAGCATCCGGCCAATCTGCATATCGGCATCCTCGCCGATTCCAATGAAGAAAATCTGGATGGGGTAGCGAGTCTCTATAGCCAGAGCCAGCCCGATGCCGGCTACCTCTGTCTTCTCGAGTAACCTCCCACGGTCGTCCACCGGAGAGGTATTCTCTAAACCCGAGAAGCTGCTGATGGGAGTCTCATCCGACGAGACCATCCGGATGAGGTCATCCAAGCCTGTCTCGCCGCGGGTGGCCTTGCCGTCGGTGAGGACAATAACCGCGCGAATCGCATCGGCTTCCCCCGGCGTAGCGTTCGTCATCTCAATGGCAGCTTTGATGGCGTCGTAGAGGGCGGTCCCGCCGCTCGCCTGCACTCCCTGAACAGCATCTGCGATTCTAAAGCGGTTCTCCGTCAGCGGCGCAACCGGGATGCGGGTATGGGTCGTGTCGGAAAAGGTGAGGAAGCCGGCCCAGTTATTCCTGGCCATGTTGTCCAGAGCACCAATCATTCCATCCTTGGCCTGTTGGAGCTTGGCGCCTTCCATGGAACCGGACGTGTCCAGGACCCAGGTCACAATGCTCGGCCGTTTCACTTCTATCCAGGAATCGTCAATGGCTGCGGCGACTGTCGGGTCCATCAGAGAGGGGAAGAGCACCCGCGTTGGTTGTGTCGGGTCCAATCCGTACTTGCTGTTTATTTTGCTGGTGGGGTCGGTGAGAGAAACGTCCGTCCCGATGCCCGGCCGGAAGCCGGCGCTCATAAAGCTCCGTTGCTGCTCATCTTTCCGGAGGAAGTCAATCCACCTCTGGGCTGCTTCCACCTGCTCGTTGCTCACCCACTCTGCCTGAACGATGCAGGCGCAGTTGGTGCGGGGCATGGACCCTTCCCTGGGGTAGATCATCACCATACGGTGGTCCTTGGGTAGTGGCGGGGCTGTGACCTTCTTACCCTGGATGAACGCACGTTCGGTCCCCTCATACAGCTGGATAAGGTTGTCCTCGGGCATGATGAAGAAGTGGCCGTAGCGAGGCCCCTGGTGTACCTTGGTATTCAATACAGTGGTGCCGATCAGGTAGTGGTCTATCAGACCCTGGAACTGCTTGACGTAACTGACTACCTGCGGGTCGGTGACATCCTCCAGGGTGAGTTGCTCGGGAGGCTTGCCAGAGGCAAAGGAATAGAGGGCAAGATGGAGGCTCCGGCCAGTACTGGATGTAGTGGGGTCAGTGAATGCCAGGAGAGGCCGCTGCCCCCATGCGGCCCTGGCACAGGGGTACCTGGCCCAACCCATGGGGTCGCTTCGCAGGGCTATGATGTCGGCATAGCCGATAGCCTTCTCCGGCCAGCCCAGACATCTGGCCATCTCCTCATAGGTGACGATGCCGATGACTGGGCTGACGATGCTCCGAGCAGCGCTGAGGTCCACTAGGGCGCGGCCAGCGTCGTGATTGGCGCTGACCAGCCAGTGGGCGTCGGAGGGGGTAACAATGACGGGGTCGGAGTCCGAGGTTTCCTGAGCAACGTACCCATTGGTCATCTGGCGGAGGTCAATTCGGACTCCGGTTGTCACCCGTTCGACCAGGTACCTGCCCTGTAGCTCCGAGGGGACATCATGAACCTCGACCACGATCCGCTTACCGGACTCGGTCCTCTCGCCAGCCTTGTTGAACTCCTCAGCCATCACCGGCAGCAAGCGCAACTCCTTCCCATCCCTATCCTTCCCCTGCCGCGTTAGGTGGCCGGTGGCCCAATGCACCACCTTGACGCTAGGTCCCGGCTGGGATACCGGCGACGGACTGCTGACACCCCCGTCGGTGGATTCCCCTAGCACACCAGGCAAGAATCTCCACACCACCATGCCCGCCAGCACCACCACCGCAGCCCCCAACCAGAAGGCGTTCTTGCTCATGGGGCCTCCTTATTTGGCCTTCCCCCCGACCAGCGAATATGTCCGGCGAGGGTGTCGAAGAATAACGCGGCGAAGAAAAGAATAGGGGCTCCCACTATGAGGCCAATGCTGATGGCTCGGACCAGAGTGTTCTCCCGATAGTGGAACCAGGCCGGGCCCATGAACCACAGGGCAATGCCGGCGCCCAGCATGGGCAGGGCCAAAAAAAACATCAGGAGAATTCCTAAATTCCACGCCGTCTGCTTGCTTTGCCGCAGCCCTTCAGGCAGGCCAGGCAAGCGCTCACCGCACCGGGCACAGTAGACATCTGTCCAGTTCACTACCCCGTAGCCACACTTTGGGCAGTCGGGTGGCGGCATGCCTGCCTCCTCTCCGCCAGATGCACCGTCTGCTACCAGTACTTGACGATCTCTTGGTAGATGAGCTCCATCTCCCGGACAGAGGTCGTCTTGGCCTTCCAGTACTTCCCATGGGCTGCGGCGGCGATCTTGGCCAGGATGGTATCGTCTACATCTCCGCCGATGCCGACGGTATGGATTTGGATGCCCGAAGGGTCTTGCTCCAAGGGCCTGAGGCGCGCCTCCAGCACCGACAAAGTATAGGAGGTGCTGTTGGTGTCCCTGCCGTCAGACAGGACCACGATCCCGTAGCGAGCAGGATCTTTGCCCCGCTGGGATCGCATGTCAGACAGCATAGTGAAGGCTTGGCCCACCGCATCGTAGAGAGCCGTTCCCCCGCTGGCGGGTGTCGCGGCGATATCCCCCACGAGCCGCTCCCCAGACTCGGCTTTCGGCCCCTGCACCCCAACAAACACCTGGTCGTCAAAAGGCATCCACAGGAGCCAATCCTTGCCGTACATCGCGTTGACGAATGCGATGGCGCCCTTGCTGGCGGCCGTGATCTTCTCGCCGTTCATGCTCCCCGATTTGTCGAACACCAGGGCGATGACGGCCGGCTTTTTCACCTGTTGCCAGACCTCGATGATGCGGTTCAGCACCAGGGTTTCGGGCACTTCCAGCCGCACCAGGTTTCCATCCGGGTTGGCGCCGTTGCCCAGCTCAATGGGCGAGCCCAGCTTCACACCGGGGTCGGCGGGCCGCATTCCCGTCTCCAAAAGCCTGCGCTGCCACTCACTGGAGAGGAGGAAGGCCTGGAACACCTTGGCGGCTTCGACCTGGTCGGCAGTGACCCAGGGCGCCCTGTCCAGGATGGCAAAGGGGTGCCCCGCCACCACGGTGCCGTCCTGGGGGTACACCGCCACCAGGGGCTCCCGCAGGGTCTGGCGGTTCTTGATGTTATAGGCGACGACCTCCTTCTCGTAGGTGGTCACCGCGTCCAGCCCGCTCTGCACCATACCATCCAGGAGCCAAGGGCTACTGGTCCCGCTGCGGACCTTGGCCTTCTCCACGTCCACAATGGCCTGGCCACAGCCGTTGTTGCCGTCAATGTCTGCGACCGTCAGCCCCGTGGTCTTGTGGAGCCCCATCATGCAGACCATCACTGCCGTCTGGGTGCCTACGTCGGACTCGCCGACGTAGGCGTAGCCGAACTTGAACTGGCCCCATTCTGGATGCCCAAAGAGCCCCCAACCCTCGGCCCTGGCGGCGAGGGTGCGGAACCGAGCCCAGGTGCATTCCGGCGTGGGACTGGGCCAGCATCCCAAGGCCTGAGCGCGGGAGCGCCACATGGCGATGACAATCGGGGTCTGGGCCACGCTCTGCGCCTTGGCTGTAACGATCTCCTGTCCCCCGTGGGTGGCCCTCCACTCACGGTTCAGCCAGAGCACCCAGGCCTCGTCGGCCGGCGAGAGGATCGTGGGCATGATCTTGCCGTCCCGGGTGTCTCTGGCCTGGGTGGGGGACCGGTAGGGCTTGAAGGTCCCGGGCGCCAGGGCATCCTCCTCCTTGACCTCCGTGACCACAATGGGCTTCCCGTTGACCTGGAGGCTGCTATCGGACTTGGAGGCCTCATTGAAGGCGGGGATGGCGGCGTCCAGCCACTCCCGCTTAGTGATGGAGCTGGCGATGCTGATGTTGATGGGCCGCCCATCAGTGCGTGCAGCAGTGGCTGGAGAGGTAGGTTGACAAGGTTCAGCAATGCAAGTACCCTCTGGCCAAGGAAACCAGTCGAAGGGGTCCCTCCACACCAACATGCCCACCAGCACCGCCACCGCAGCCCCCAGCCAGAGGACGTTCTTGTTCATGGGGCCTCCTCACCATGTGCGCGCTCGTCCGCCAGCAAGGCGGCCCTTACACCACGCCCTTCGCCATGCCCTTGAGCAGGCGGAATGCCCCGTAGAGCATGGCGCCGTAGAAGATGAAATACGTCTCCCCTGGAGCGGCCGCCGCGTAGGTCGCAAGGGTGACGGCGCCGCCTCCCAGGAGCCAGATCAGCCCCCAGAGCAAATCCTTCCCTGGGCTTGTCTCCTCCTCGTCCAGCCCCTCTTGCAACACCTCGGGGAGCTTGTCCTGCGGCAGCTCGGGCAAGGGCCTCCCCGCCGCCTCTTGTACCAGGGCCTGGGCCTCCGCGGGAGCCACGGGTTCCTCCCGAAGCAGCAGCATGATGACATCGCCGGCAGGCTTCCCTTCCGCCAGCAAGACCTTGGCCCGCGCCACCCGCCGCTCTCGTTCCCGCGTTGCCCGCTCCCCCTCGAAGACCGGCGGCGTCGCTGGCCTGGCGACTGCCGCCGGTGCCCCCAGCGCCTCTTGCCGATGCGGCCACCGGCTCGTGGTGACCGGCGTGCCTCCCAGGTACCCGACGGGCGTCTGGCATCGCGAACATGCGATACTCCTTGAATCTACGATCACCTCACAGCCGCTGCACACCACGGTCGCCATGCTGCACCTCCGATCCGGGTATCCTGTCCTTCCTCAAGCAGCTTAGAGCCTGAGAAGGTGGCCGGAGTGCAGAATGGCTTGCAGGTTGGTTGCGCTTGGCTTGCGGGACCCCCTTCACCGTCGCTGAAAGGTTTCGATGGCGCCAGGCCCCGTCTCGACCGCGCCTCTGCGCCTGGGCGCCGGTGGCCTGGTTGGCACTTGGACGTACACTCGCGTGGGAGTCACTACGGGGCCCAGGGGCAGGGAGCCGCCCGGAGCATCCCGCTCCTGCCCTCGCCACAGCTCTTGGCCTGTGGCGGGATCCAGCGTTGCAAGGCGCCAGTGGCCGCGGCCTCTGCCGCTCCTTCCAGGTTCTTGAACGATGCCAAACACCAGGGGCTCTTGGCCTCCCGACGTCAGGCGGGAGAGGACGGCCCCCGGTGTGCCTTCGCGCTGCCACACGCGCTCACCGGACTGGAGGTCAAGGCCTGCGAGCCATCCGGCGGTGGTTCTACCCTCGGCATCTCGTGTGACCACCGAGGCCACCAGGTGGTCCTGCGACCCTGCCAGCGAGACCTCACCATTGGACGAAGCCGGAGCCAGGTCCAGGTAGTGGGTCCAGCGCACCTTCAACCCGGCATCGAGGCACGCCAGATAGGGTCTCGGATAAGATAGGGGGGTGATCCCAACAACGATGGCACCCTCTTGCATCACGACGGGCTGGAGCGCCCGCAGGAGTGGAGCAGGCCCCAGGTGGGCCTCCAGCTCGCGCAAGTGCTCCGCCAGGGCGAACACACCCCTTACCTCGCCAGACGAAACATCCAGAGTGCGCACCCTCATCCCTCCCGAGGCGGCAAGGCCCATGCTCTCCACCAGCACCAGGGCACTCTGGGCGGCCGCCAGGTGCAGAACATGGTACTCGTCCAACGGCAGGTCCCAGATGAGGCCCCCTGTACTCGCGGCCAGGGCAGACAGGCCCAGAGGCGCTCCGCCGCTGTGTGCGTACGAGTCCACAATCACCGCGTCGCCAGCGGCCACAAAGGCCCCAGCGGTGGCGCTCCTCACTCGGGCCCGCCACCGCTCAATCCCTCGAGGGTCCAGGCAGGAGAGCAAGGTGCCGTGGCGAACGTACAACCCCTCGCCGCTGAGCTGCACTGCAGCTCCCTGGAAGCCCTCGCGGATCAGGCCAGAAGCTCTCCACGCCCAGATGGTGGTGCCGGTCTCTGGATTCAGCCGGTAGACGGTCTGGCTATCCCAGAGATAACAGCCGTTCCCTTCAACCAATGGCGTGGTGAGCGTGGGCCAGTATGGCGTCTCCACCTGGCGCTGCCAGGCCGACACAGCCCAGCGGGCTGAAGGGGTTGGAGGTGGGGAGCTGGAGAGGGCTACCTTCAGGGCAGCCGCGTCCGGGAAGCGGTTGGCCCTTTCGTGTTCCAGGCAGCGGAGGATGGCCTGGGAGAGGCTGTTCGGAACAGCCTTCTGGGCCAAGAGGACGCGCGGCTCCCCTTCGTGGGGATACTTCCCCGTAAGCATCACCAGCAGCAGGGCGCCGCACTGGTAGATATCAGTGCGCTGGTCCAGCTCGTCAGACCGGAACTGCTCGGGAGCGCCCACGCCCCTGTGTATGAGAGGGCCCTCGGAGGTGACATACGTGCCGGGGACCCCTTCTATGCGGGCCACGCCGAAGTCGGTCAGCACCACCCTGCCACCATCGGCCAGTCGGATGTTGCCCGGGTTCAGGTCGCGATGCACGATCTGAGGTTTGGCGCTGTGGAGGGCTATCAAGGCATCGCACACCTGGAGGGCGATGCGGACGGCCTCCTGGGGTGAGAACAGCCGACCCTCCCGCAGGTGCCGGTCCACCCCATCAGGGATGAGCTCGGCGACATAATAGGCCAGAGGATACTGGCCACTGCGGTCATCTGCCGGTAGGAGGCCCGAGCCCGCAACGGTAAAATGCCGGCGGCCCTGCCCGCTATCGTAGACGCGAATGATGTTCGGATGAGTGAAGCCTCTGGCGTTGAGCACCTCGCGCTGGAAGTGGGTCAGGCGGGTGTCCCAAACGCGGACGTCATCCGTGGCCAGAGAGCGGGGCGGGTACAGCACCTTTATGGCCCGGGGCTCACCCTGAGGGTTCCTGGTCCGGTAAACCGCGCCAAAGCCGCCAGTGCCTAGGAGCGCCTCAAGCGAGTACCCCTGGAGGGTTTCCCCCACCAGCGTGTTGGGGTCAAACCAGGGGTGGGAAGCAGTATCCATAACCCGTCCCCAGGGACAGGGCGCTACTCGCCCTCCAGTCGTTGGCGCATGCGGTAGCCTCGGTGAGGCCAGGACTCGATGGCGTCCTGGCCATGAAGGTGTGGTCGCAGAACGTCGTTGACGGATTTCTTGTAGTGGGACAGGGCCTGGTGGGCCTGGTAGGGCGCCGTTTCGGGGTCGGGCCACAGGATGTCCACCAGCGACGATATCCCGTACCACGCGCCCTTATGGTCCGCGAGGAACTTGAGGAGCCGGAAGGGTCGGGCGCCTAGCTGCTCCTCAACGACAAGCCGCCCGATCCTCACCTGCCGGGGAGTCTCCGACACCACCAGGGACTCCAGGGGGTCAGCAGGGGCAGTGGTATCCCCAGAGGCTCCAGCGATGCGTAGCCTGACCCGCCAGCCATCGTGGGGAAGGCCGAAGACAAGCTCGTCCCCGTGGCGCAATACCACGGAGTCGTGCAGGACAACTGTCCCGTTGACAATGGTCCCGAAACGGCTCTGGTCCGTCAGCCGCACGTGCCCCTCGTGAGGCTCGATAACTGCGTGGAGACGGCTGGCCGACCGGCACTCAGAGGGAATGGTGATGTCCACTTCGGATTCGGGAGCGGTGCGGCCGATCCTTGACGGCCCCGATACAAAGACCTCCTGCACGGCAGTCCCAAGGCTATCCAGGACATCGAGGTAACATCTGGTCACAATCGACATGACAACCCTCAGCCGCCGCCTTGGGGCACCATGGGTCAGCCAAGAGGTGTTGTCCCTCTCCCACGCCATGAGCTTGGAGCACAGTTTAGCACACCCTGGACTTGTTGCCATCTCCTCTTATGGCAGGGATTGGGGCAAAGCCTTCGAGATTAGCCCACAGTTCCCGAGCATACGTACGACAGACGCAACTAGAATGCAACCGGGTCGCAATTGCCCATACAAGTGCAGCCACCAACAATAGGGTAGATTGGCGTTGGCAGATCCTGGCGGTCACAGCCCGAGGGAGGGACGTGAATATGGGTACCAACCGGCACATGAGAATCACTCAGCAAGCCTCGTTGTATCCAGCTCTGCTGGTCCTCGTCGCCCTACTGGTTCTCTCTACAGGTCCGCTTTCATCAGGCGTTAGGGCCATTGCCCCTCAGATACAACCAAGCATATTCACCGTAAACTCTACCGCGGATGCAGTTGACGCCAACCCAGGCGATGGCACCTGCTCCGACCTCGCTGGGAGATGCACCCTGCGAGCGGCGATCTTGGAAGCGAACGCTTTGGCTGGCGCGGACACGATTAACCTGCCGGCTGGGATCTACACCCTCTCCATTGGCGGGTCCTTCGAGGACTTTGGAGCAACGGGCGACCTGGACATCACCGATCACTTAACCATCAGCGGAGTTGGCGCCGGACTCACGACGGTGGACGGTGGCGGCCTTGATCGCGTGTTTCATGTGGACCCTCTTGCACCCATTAACGCACCAACTATCACCGTGGCGATATCCGGGCTAACAATCCGAAACGGCAGCGTTGGCGGAGTGCGTAACAGAGGAAGTCTGACCATGAGCGCCGTTGTCGTGAGGGACAATCAAGATGGCTGCTGGGGTGGTGCCATTGCAAATCAGGGGACTATTTGGCTTATCGATAGCACCGTGGCCGGAAATACCGAAGCCTCGTGCGGAGCCGGTGGCTTTAGCAATAACATCGGTACTGCAACCATCGCCAACAGCACGATCAGCGGTAATGTCGCTGGCGGCAATTTCGGTGATGGCGCTGGTATCCACGCGACAGGCGGGAATCTGACCATCGTCAACAGCACCATCAGCGGGAACTCCGCTCGTCGCCACGGCGGTGGCATATCCATGGATGGCGGTGCCACCGTCATTCTGGATAACGTGACCATGGTGAGCAACGTCGCGGATAGCGATTCCAATGGGGACGGGAATGGCGGCGGAGTGTGGAATCTCAACGGAGTCTTCAAGTCCAAGAACACGATAATCGCAGGGAACGTCGACACTGGCGGGGAGAACCCTGACTGCTACGGCAACACGAGCTCCCAGGGCTACAACCTGGTCCAGGTCACCTCGGGGTGCGTCATCTCTGGCGACGCAACCGGGAATCTCGTTGGAATTGATCCTCTTCTGGGTCCTCTGGCCAACAACGGTGGCCCCACGTTCACTCACGCCCTGCTGCCTGGGAGCCCGGCAATCAACCATGTTCCAGTGGCGCAATGCAAGGACTCTCTTGGAAATGCACTTACCACCGACCAGCGGGGCGTACCGAGGCCCCAGGGTGGAGCCTGCGATATTGGGGCGTTTGAACTGCTAGTTGCTGTCCCTGCAGCCGCCACAAGTCTGAAGACCGCCAGGGACACCGACGGCGCAGCAGGTGTCGCCCTCTCCATCCCCCAGGTC
>JACQUN010000034.1 GCA_016210285.1 Chloroflexota bacterium | reverse complement strand
GCGCCCCTGGGTGGACTGCTACAAGGTGGACCTGAAGGCCATGAGCGACCGCAGCTACCGCAAGCTGGGGGGTGTCCTGGGACGCGTGCTGGACACGGTGCGGATGGCCTTTGAGATGGGGTTCTGGCTGGAGGTGGTGACCCTGGTGGTGCCCGGCTTCAACGACTCCAAAGAGGAGCTGCGGGCCGCCTCCCGGTTCCTGGCCTCCGTCTCCCCCGACATCCCCTGGCACGTGACCGCCTTCCACAGGGACTACAAGATGACGGGTCCCGAGAACTCGTCGGCGGCCACGCTGCTGCGGGCGGCCCGCATCGGCCAGGAGGAGGGGCTGCACTTCGTCTATGCCGGGAACCTGCCTGGGATGGTTGGCCAGTATGAGAATACCTGTTGCCCATGCTGCAATGCGTTGCTGGTGGAGCGGTACGGCTACGAGATTCTGAGCTGCCGCTTGACGGACCAGGGGGCTTGTCCCCAGTGTGGCGCCGCTATCCCAGGCATCTGGTGGGGGAAACAGGGAGTTGCCAGGAACCTACCTGTCCGGGCGTCAGCAGAGGCTTCCCAGGGAGACACCTCGCTAGCGTCACGGGCAGGACTCTTGTAATGGTTCACCACCTCTGGTACGGGGCCACTGCCTCCTCAGGGGTTTGCATGTTCACCCCATATGCTCTTGACAGGCCCGTCCTGGGCCCATAGACTAGAGCCAGCCAAGGCTTCTAGGGGATGCCGGGCTTTTCTTAGGGCTGGAAGTGAGACCTGGTCTCAATGATGACGACGCAGACACAGGAGCGGCTGCTGGAGCGGCTGGAAACGGCGGGCCACCGCCTGACGGGGCCCCGGCGAGCCGTTCTTCACCTGCTGGCGCAACGCTCCGAAGGGTTCACTGCCGAGGAGCTTTGCCAGGCGCTGGGTGGTGTTGGCCGCGCCACGGTGTACCGCACCATCCGCCTCCTCCTGGACCTGGGCGTCGTATGCAAGCTAGCCCTCCAGAACGGGGGCACCCGGTATAGCCTCGCCCGGATGGGGCACCACCACCACGCCGTCTGTGTGCGGTGCGGGGCTGTGAGCGACTTCCGGCAGTGCACGGTGGATGACCTGCTCCAATGGCTGCGTGCCTCCACCAACGGCGAGGTCGTTGGCCACCGGCTGGAGGTGTACGTGCTCTGCCAGGGCTGCCAGGAGGCGCAGCGTTCTTCCCTTGACCGGCGTGCTGGCTAGGCGCCTCAAGGGGGCTCAAGAAGAACGGCGGATGAGTTGACTTGTGGGAGGTCGTTGATACTCCGTCTCAAACATCTTCTCTGTCCCTGCCGGTGGCTCTGGCAAGGGAAAGGGTTCCCTCTGGCAGGGGCGGCTCTGGTTGCCGTTGGCGTGCTTGTCCTGGCCGGATGCGGAAGCTCCGGAGTGAAGGGCAAAGAGGAGAGGAAGCTCACGGTGGTGGCCAGCTTCTATCCCCTGGCCTACTTCGCCCAGCAGATAGGTGGCAGCGAGCTCAAGGTGGTTACCCTGGTGCCGCCCGGCGTGGAGGCCCATGATTGGGAGCCCTCCCCACGGGACATCGTCGCTCTCCAGGAGGCCTCCCTGTTTGTCTACAATGGCGCAGGCTTTGAGCCCTGGGTGCCCCGTGTGCTGGCGGCAGTCTCGCGCAAGGATACGGAAGTGGTGGAGGCGACCAGAGGCTTGCCGCTCTTGATGGTGGGGGCCGGCTCCCGGAGCCCCGACCCTCACGTCTGGCTTGACCCGGTCCTGGCGCAACGGCAGGTCGAGATGATCCGGGATGCGCTGGCGAAGGTGGATCCAGACCGAGGCGATGTGTACCGCAAGGGGGGCGAGGTGCTCTCTGCCCGTCTGGCCGCCCTGCACGCCGCCTTTCAGGACGGCCTGGACCGCTGCCAGAGCCGCACCGTTGTCACCCCCCACGCTGCCTTTGGCTATCTGGCACAGCGCTACAACCTGGAGATCATCGCGGTCGCCGGTCTCTCCCCAGAGGTGGAGCCCAGCCCGGCACGCCTGGCCGAGGTGGTCTCGGTGGTGCGGGAACGGGGCGTCCGGTACATCTTCTTCGAGACCCTGGTGAGCCCGGCCCTCTCCGAGACCATTGCGCGGGAGATAGGCGCCAGGACCCTGGTCTTCAATCCCCTGGAAGGGCTGACCAGGGAGGAGCTGGCCGCAGGAGAGGACTACTTCACGGTGATGCAACGCAACCTGGGCAACCTGAGGCTCGCCCTGGGGTGCCAGTAGGAATGGCAGAGGCAGCGGTCTCCTTTCAGCACGTGAGCTTCCGCTACGACGGGGCGTGGGTGATTGAGGACCTCTCCCTGGAGGTGCACCAGGGGGACTTCCTTGCCCTGGTGGGCCCGAACGGTGGAGGCAAGACCACCCTGCTGAAGCTGGCGCTCGGGCTGCTGCGACCCCAACAGGGGGAAATCAAGCTCTTCGGCGCGGATGCGGAGAGTTTTCGCTGGTGGAGCAAGGTGGGCTATGTCCCCCAGCGGGCCAGTGGCTTCGAGGCCCAGTTTCCGGGCACCGTCGGCGAGGTGGTGGCCCAGGGCGAGTATCGCCACCCCAGCCCGTTGGGCTTCTTCCGGCGCAAGCTCTCAGCATCGGTGGAGAGGGCCCTGGAGGAGGTCGAGCTCTGGGAGAGCCGGGGCGAGCGCGTCAGCACCCTCTCCACCGGGCAGCAGCAGCGGGTGCTCATCGCGCGGGCTCTGGTGCGCCATCCCCAGCTCCTTCTCCTGGATGAGCCCACCTCCGGGGTGGATGCCACGGCCCAGGAGAGCTTCTACGCCCTCCTGAGGAAGCTGCACCGCGAGCAGGGCCTCACCATCTTCCTGGTGTCTCACGATATCGGCGTGGTCATGAAAGAGGCGAACCGGATCGCCTGTGTGAACCGCAAGCTCACCTTCCACGGGCCACCGGCGGCGTTCCCCAGCGACGAGCTCTCGCGGCTCTATGGGGTGCCGGTGGACCTTCTGACCCACGAGCACGAGTAGGCGGACGGGGCTGAGGCAGGCAGAAGATGCTGGAGCTCCTGCAATACAGCTTCATGGTGCGGGCTTTAGGGGCTGGCCTGCTGGTGGGGATTGTCTGCCCGGCCCTGGGGGTTTTTCTGGTGCTGCGGCGGCTCTCGCTGATCGCAGACACCCTCTCCCACGTGGCCCTGGCAGGGGTTGCCATTGGGCTCTTCACCAGGACCTCCCCCTCTCTTACTGCCCTTGCGACCTCTGCCTTGGCGGCGGTGGCTATCGAGAGGCTTCGTGCCTCGGGACGCCTCTCCGGCGAGGCGGTTCTGGCCGTCTTCCTCTACGGTGCCCTGGCAGTGGCGGTGGTGCTCATCAGCCTGGCGGGGGGATTCAAAGTGGACCTCTTTGGCTACCTTTTTGGGAGCATCTTGACCGTTGGCACACTGGACCTCTGGCTCATCGGCGGCCTGGCCCTCGCCGTCGTGGCGGCTGTGCTCCTGTTCTACGCGGAGCTCGTCCAGACGACCTTTGACCCGGACCTGGCCCACGTTGCGGGGGTTCCCGTGGGCTGGATGAACCTGCTGCTGGCGGTGCTGACCGGAGCCACCGTGACCCTGGCCATGAGGGTCGTGGGGGTCCTGCTGGTGGGGGCGCTGCTTGTCCTGCCGGTGGTGGCCAGCGTCCAGTTGGCCCGCGGCTTCCGCTCCACCCTCCTCGTGTCGGTCGGCATCGGTGTGTTCTCAGTCCTGGCTGGCCTGGTCGCAGCCTACTCCTTCGACCTGGCGCCGGGTGGGGCCATTGTCCTGGTGGCCCTCGGGGTGCTGGGGGCAGCGGCCCTGGCCCGGCGAGGGGTGGGACTTGTAAAGGGCAGTAAGCTGTTGTAGCATGGATAGCCTGATTCCCAGAAGGGATGGTGTCCAGGCGGTGCGCACGAACGTGCTGGGGGATGGCCGGTGAGGACCTTTCTGCGTCGAATTCTGTTTTCCTATATCCTCTT
Organism: Chloroflexota bacterium; assembly: GCA_016210285.1. The sequence goes on along the minus strand of JACQUN010000034.1, from coordinate 11,912 downwards.
GGTGCTGCTGGGTATCGTGGCAGGATACCTGGTCTTCTTCTTCGCCTTCGGTCGTCCAAAGGTGGGCATTATCCGCGTCCCCTACACCGTCTTGGTAGATGAGACCGTCACGGACATCGTGGAGAAGATCCGCTATGCCAGAGGGCGCGGAGATATCAAGGCCATCGCCCTTCGCCTGGACAGTCCCGGTGGCTCGGTGGCCCCCAGCGAGGAGCTCTTTCTAGAGCTGGCCGACCTGCGGCAGCAGAAGCCAGTGGTCATGGCGGTGGATAGCCTGGCAGCCAGCGGTGGCTACATGGCGGCGATGGGTGCAAACTACCTGTATGTGAAGCCCACCTCCTTTGTGGGGAATATCGGAGTCATTTTCTTCATCTCCAGGCCTGGCCCTCCCATGGAACAGATTGTTGCCACCGGGCCCTACAAGTTCGAAGGGGGCTCCACCCGCATTTTCCTGAACTGGCTGGAGAGCATCAAAGAGGCCTTCGCGCTGATGGTCACCTCCCAGCGCGGCGAGCGGCTCCGGCTGAGCAAGGACGAGGTGGTGGATGGCCGCATCTATCTTGGGATGGAGGCGGTCCGCCTGGGGCTGGCCGACGAGATCGGCGGCGAGGCCGACGCCATCCGCAAGGCGGCGAGCCTGGCGGGAATCCGAAACTACGGCCTGGTGGATGTGGACCTGGAGGTCGCCAAGCTGCGGGCGCGCCAGAGTGCAACTTTCTACGGGCAGGCAGCGCCCAAGGGCGAGGCGAAAGCCGTCCCCAAGACACCCCGAGAGCTGTTGGCCCAGGGGCGCTTTCCCCACATGTATCTTCTGTTTGTGGAGCAACCGTAAGCCATGTGGCGTTTGGTGGTTGTCCCGGTCGTAGCTGCCCTTTTCATTATCGGCGAGCTTCTGACCTACTACCGCGGCCGCTACATCCCTCCCGCGGTTGCCAGGCCTCCCGTGGAGGGCATTCGCCTGCCTTCGTATATCTCGTCCACGGCGTTTCGCGAGGCGCCCCAGCAGCGGCGGGGTGTTGTCCTGGTGGACACCGCTCACTTCAACGACCTGGATGCATCTGAAATGAAGGTTCTCCTGTCGAGGATTACCGCCCGTGGCTACACCCTGGATTACCTCGGCCCCCAGGACCCGAGGAACTACGGGGCCACTCCCAACCCAGGGGAGCGCCCCCCTCTCCTGGCACAGAAGCTACGCGGCGCCGACAGCTTCCTGGTCATGGTGCCCCTGGACGAGTACAGCACCGAGGAGGTTGACCTGGTCAAAGCCTTCGTGCGCAAGGGGGGCAAGCTGCTGCTGGTGTCGGACCCCACGCGCTTTCAACAGACCAGCAGCCTGGCCAGCGCCTTCGGATTCACCTTCGCCACCGATTTCCTGTATAACGTTCCGGAGCATGAGACCAACTACCAGCATGTCTTCCTTGCCGACTTCAAGCCGGACCCCCTCACAGCGAACCTCCGTCGCGTGACCTTCTATATCGCCAGCTCCATCTCCCCCTCCACCACCGGGCTCATCTTCACCGACGAGAACACCTACTCCAACTTCGTGGACCGCCGGGAGCCTTTCACCACCATGGTGAAGGACCCCAGCGGCCTTGTGGTGGGCGTCTCCGATCTCACCTTCATGACCGAGCCCTTCAATGCCATCACTGACAACGACCAGCTCGTCTCCAACCTGGCTGATTTCCTGACCACCAGCCGGCGCACCTTCGAGTTGGCCGATTTCCCTCACCTCTTCAAGGGGGATGTGGACATCGTTTTCAAGGACCCCTCCCTTCTGGACTCGTCTGGTGCTGTCAGGGCGCTCCTGGCTGGCTCCGAGGGTCAGGTGCGGCTCCAGGACAGCGATACCCTGGAGCGGGACACGGTGTTCGTGGGCTTGCTGGGGGACACGATGCCGGTGGCCCACTGGCTTGCCAGCGGGGGCGTCCGGGTGAGCGAAGGCCTCCTGAGAACCTCCTTCACCCCTGCCATACCTGTTGACGGCGCTGGACTGCTCTTCCTCTATCGGGATGCCGACAGATACGTCCTGCTCGTCCTGGCTGACCGTCGGGAGACCCTGGGCCGCCTTGTGGACCATCTCAGGACCGGCAAGTACCGCGAGGGCCTGGTCGGCGATATGCTGGGGGTGTACCGCCTGGCCGAGTTGGCCTCCCCTCAGGAGCCGCTGCCCGTGCGCATAACAAGGTAGGCCCCTTCCGCCAGGCTCTGGGCAAGGGCAACGCTCCCTGGGTGAGCCTGGCAGTTTTCCCCGCGACATTGGTGGGAAGGATAAGGACGCGATGGTGAGAAAGAAGCGATATGCAGTGGCAGCGGGGCTGTCCCTGGTGACCCTGTTCTTGACTATTCTTGCTTTCGCCTGCGGGCAGCCTGCGGCAGCGCCTGCTCCCAGCCCTACCTCCGCTGAGCCGCCCGCAAGCATCAAGGCGACGGTGGAAGCCCTGGTGAGCCAGCAGCTCACTGCCGTTGCCCAGCGGACCCCTGCCCCAGCGGCGACGCCGGACCCCGCCCGGGCCTCCGCGGCAGATTTTGCTACCGCCTACCAGGGCCTCGACAAGTCGTGGCAGGGGTTCCACCAGGAGTATGAGCAGTGGCGAGGTGGGCTCAAGGGCTGTGGTGAGGACTCTCTTCGGGACGCCCTTCGTGGCCTCGCGGCCCGCTTCAGCCAGGATGTCGTGGGCCCTGTCAACGGCCTGGAGCGTCCTGCCTCCGTGCGCATGGCTGGGGAGCTTCTGGCAGACGCTGCCGCCAAAGACCTGACGGCTCTCCAGCAGCTTCGAGATAGCTGGCAGCCGGGGAGCGACAAGGCCTTCCGGGAGTATGAAGCGGCACGCGTGGAGGCCAACGCCCTGCGCCGCCAGGCCGCCGACGCCCTGTCCGACGCCCTGAGTGGTGTGACTGCAGAGACGCCGACGTCAGAAGTGACCCCCGTGCCAGGGACACCAGCACCGGCCCGTACTCCTGCCCCTTCTACTCCCACCCCGCTTCCGGCCCGCACTCCTGGCCGACAGAGCGCCTCTCCGGAGGCGGAGACCTTCGCGAAGGCGTTTGCCGGTGTCAACGCCACCTGGAACAGCTTTGACAAGGAGTACGACGCCTGGCGGCAGCGGAACGGTGACTGTGATCGAGCGGCGGTCCAGGCCCGCCTGAGCAAGTTTGCGGAGCAGTTCCGGGCTCTCGCGGCTCAGGTCCAGGCGATGCCGAGGCCCGCAGCCGTGAGACCCCTGGTGGAGCTCCTGAGTGAGGCGGCGCAGAAAGAGGACAGGGCCCTCAAGGTCCTGCGGGATACCTGGCAGCCCTATGATCGACGGCACTTCGGGGCCTTCGAGCAGAGTGCGCGTGAGGCCGACCAGTTGCGCCGCCAGGCCGGGGCGGCACTCGATGACCTGCGCGTGCGCTACGGCCTGCCAAAATAGCCAGAAGGCCCTGAGCCTTGTTCTGGACTGTTGGCGTCGCTGGCGGGCCCAGCAGGCTGCTGAACAAGGGTGTTGCTCACGCAACCTGGGGGTTGTAGAATAGGTCTCGTCAATCGCATGGGCAGTGCTGCCCCACCAAGAAAGGCGACAAAATGGCGCAGGCTCGTGACCTTGTGCCCCTTCAGCTCAAGGATAGCATTCAGGACTTCCGCCCCGGGGACACCGTGCGCGTGAGCTTCCGCGTGAAAGAGGGGGAGCGGGAGCGTGTCCAGACCTTTCAGGGTCTGGTGCTACGCAAGCACAAGGGCGGTCCCGGCACCACGTTCACCGTGCGGCGTGTGGCCTCGGGCGTTGGGGTTGAGCGGATCTTCCCCCTGTACTCGCCTCTTATCGAATCCATTAGCATCCTCCGCCACGGGGATGTGCGGCGAAGCCGTCTCTACTACCAGCGGCAGCGTTTTGGCCGGGCTGCTCGTATCAAAGAGCGGAGCGTTGCCCAGGCCCCAGCGAAAGAGCCAGAGCAGCCTCCAACGCCCCAGGGGGAGCCGCCGGCTGCCGCCGCAGCGCCACAGGAGGAGGTCGCACCCGCTCCCCAAACGTAGGGCCGGTTGCTGTGCGACCCCCCAAGGCACCTCCTCAAGCATGGTGGCATCTCTTCTGGCATGCTGTCCCCTCTGCCCATCGGTGCTCCGATGGGCTCGCCCCTCAAGGGGTCCTGGCCGGGGAAGGCGAGCAGGTGGCATCGATGACCTACGTTGAAGTAGCCGTGGATGCCCCAACCGGCCCAGACCGCACCTTCACATACTCTGTGCCACCTCTCATGGACCTGTGCCCCGGACAGGTGGTGTGGGTGCCGCTGGGCCCCAGGGTCGTGCAGGGGGTTGTCTTTGGCCTGGCCGACATCTCCCCGGTAGAAGAGACCAGGGCCGTGTCGGGCCTTGTGGAACCCCAACCCTTGCTCGCGCCGCACCAGCTTGCCCTGGCGCGGTGGGTCAGCCGCTACTACCGTGCCCCTCTTCTTGAGGCCGCAGCCCTCATGCTCCCGCCCGGCTTCCGCCAGAGGGTTGTAGCCCTCTGCTCACGTACAGAGCGGGGAGAAGCCACGGACACTGCGTCTCTTCCCCGTGGGGCCGCCAGAGTCCTCGCCTACCTCCAGCGCCGCGATGCTGTGCCGCAAGACCGCCTGACTCAAGCCCTGGGGCCATCCAGCGAGCGGGCCCTGCGTTCCCTCCTGGCCGCAGGGCTGGTTCGGCGGGAGTGGCGCTTGCAAAAGCCCAGAGTAGGCCCCAAGTACCTCCCCTTGCTGCAACTGGCTATTCCCCTTGAGGGAGTAGAGGGGGCAATTCAGGCTTTGCAGTCGCGCCGCGCGACGAAACAGGTTGTCCTGCTCCAGCACCTGGCAAGCTCAGGACCTCTCCCCCTGTCCCAGGCGCGCAAGGAGTTCGGGCCCTCCGCGGTTGAGGGCTTGCAGCGAGGGGGCCTAGTCCAGATAGAGCAGCAGCGGGTCATACGGGACCCCCTGGCCGGGCGGACCTTTGCGCCGGACCAGTCCGTGGCGCTGACGGCGGCGCAGCAGGAGGCGGTGCAGCAGGTTGTGGCCGCGCTGGAAGAGAGGAGTGATGGGCGGCAGGCCTTCCTCCTCCAGGGGGTAACCGGCAGCGGCAAGACGGAGGTCTACCTGCATGCGCTGGCGCGCTGCCTGGCCCTGGGGAAGCGAGGCATCTTCCTGGTCCCCGAGATCTCGCTGACACCCCAGTTCCTGGCGCGCCTCCAGGGACGCCTGCCGGGCCGGGTCGCCCTCCTGCACAGCGCCCTGACCCCCGGGGAGCAGTTCGATAGCTGGTGGGCGATTCAACGCGGCGACTACGGTGTGGTTCTGGGCCCCCGCAGCGCCCTCTTCGCCCCGCAACCCGACCTGGGGCTCGTCGTCATTGACGAGGAGCATGAGTGGACCTACAAACAGGAAGACGCCATCCCCCGCTACCACGTCCGAGAGGTGGCCATAAAGCTGGCTGAGCTGTGTGGAGCGGTGGTGGTGCTGGGCAGCGCTACCCCTGATGTCGTCACCTATCATCGCTCCCTCCGTGGGGAACTGAAGCTCCTGGAGCTCCCCTGCCGGGTCGGTCCAGGCCCTGGTGGGAGAGCCCAGGCCTTGCCCCTGGCTTCGGTCCAGGTGGTGGACATGCGCCAGGAGCTCAAGGAGGGCAACCGGAGCATCTTCAGCCGTCCCCTGCGGCAGGCGCTGGAGCACGCCATCAGCGTTGGGGAGCAGGCCATCCTGTTCCTGAACCGCCGGGGGGCGGCCAGCTTTGTTCAGTGCCGGGACTGTGGGTTTGTCCTGCGGTGCCGCCGCTGTGACGTCACCCTCACCTACCATTCGGCGGTGGAACGCCTGGTGTGCCATCAATGCGGGGAGCGCAGACACGTTCCCGGGCGATGTCCCCGGTGCCAGGGCAACCGCATGCGCTTTCTTGGTTTGGGGACGCAGCGGGTGGCCGAGGAGGTGCAGGCCGTCTTCCGGGTGCCCACCCTTCGCTGGGACCGGGATGCCACGCGGGAGCGGCATGCCCATGAGGAGGTGATGGGACGTTTCCTCCGGGGGGAAGCCCCGGTGCTGGTGGGGACGCAGATGCTGGCGAAGGGGTTGCACCTCCCCCGGGTGACGCTGGTGGGCGTGGTGCTGGCCGACGTAGGTTTGCACATGCCCGACTTCCGCGCCGGGGAGCGGGCATTCCAGCTTCTGTGCCAGGTGGCCGGGCGCGCCGGACGGGGCCCGGCCCAGGGGCGAGTCATTGTGCAGACCTACACTCCCGAACACTATGCGATTCAGGCCGCTGCCCAACAGGACTACCTCCCCTTCTACCGCAAGGAGCTGGCCTATCGCCAGGAACATCTGAACCCGCCCTTCCGGCGCCTGGCCCGCCTCCTCTACCAGCACACCAACCTGGCCCTTTGCCAGCGGGAGGCTGTGGCCGTGGGGGAGCGCCTGCGGATGGAGCGGGATGCCCTGGGGATGGCGGAGGCGGACATCCTGGGCCCAGCGCCTGCTTACCCGGCGCGCATCCGAGGGCGATACCGCTGGCAGATCCTGGTCCGCGCCCCCGACCCAGGAGAGCTTCTGGACCGCGTCCCTGTGCCACCGACCTGGGCCGTGGATATTGACCCAGCGAGCCTGGTGTAGGGCGGGCCACCCGTAGGCTCGCGTCATGGCGCTGCTGGCTAGGGGGTGTCGCCCTGGGACATGGGCCGCTGCTCCGGGGCCTGGGAGGCATCAGGCGCGGTCGGCCCCTGGGGCCGGAGGGTCTGGAGGAAACGGGCGTCGTCTTGATTGAGGGAAGCCTTGGCCAGGAGGTCAGGTCGCCGTTGCAGGGTGCGCAGCAGAGCCTGCTGGCGGCGCCATCGGGCCACCTCCTGGTGGTTGCCGGAGAGGAGAACCTCCGGGACAGCCCAGCCGCGGAAGGCCGCGGGCCTGGTGTAGTGGGGGTACTGGAGGAGGCCGGTGGTGTAGGAGTCATCCCTGGCCGCCTCCATATCATGGAGGGCGCCGGGCAGAAGGCGCACCACCGCGTCCACCACTACCATGGCGGGCAGCTCCCCACCGGTGAGGACGTAGCCGCCGATGGTGACCTCGTGGGTAGCCAGGTGCTGCGCAACCCGCTCATCCACCCCCTCGTAGTGGCCGCACAGGAGGATGATCTCCTCTCTGCGTGACAGCTCCTCTGCCACCGCCTGGGAAAAAGGGGAGCCCCGGGCTGCAAGGAGGATGACGGGTGTTTCCTGGACAGCGCCCTCGCCGCGGCGCTGCCGGACGCCGGCCTGAATCGTTTCCACACCCTCAAAGAACGGCTCTGGCTTCAGCACCATGCCGGGGCCGCCCCCGTAGGGGGAGTCGTCGGCTGTGTGGTGGCGGTCGTGGGTGAAGTCCCGCAGGTTGTGGATGCGGATCTCCACCAGAGCCTGCTCCTGGGCGCGCTTCACGATACTCTCGCTAAACGGGCCCTGGAACATGTTTGGGAAAAGGGTAAGAATGTGGATGATCACCGGCAACTCCTGTGGCCGTGCTGGGCGGCGTCACCACTCAGCCCACCGTGGGGTGGCCGCTGGCCGTGCCCTTCAGGATGTCCAGGGCGTGGGGCAGGACGGGGGTGATGACCTCCAGGCACTCCCGCACGGCCCGAGGGCTGCCCGGAAGGTTCACGATGAGGCAGCGGCCGCGCACCCCCGCCACCGCCCGGCTGAGGACCGCCATAGGTGTCTTCTGCATGGTCACCGCGCGCATGGCCTCGCCCAGGCCGGGGACAGGCCGTTCCACTACCTGCGTGGTGGCCTCTGGGGTGACATCCCGAGGCCCCAGGCCCGTGCCTCCGGTGGTGAGGATCAGATCCACCCCCGGTGCCCAGGAACGGAGCCGCTCGGCGATGATCTCCACTTCGTCCGGGACCACTTCGTAGCGCAGGACCTGGAAGCCCTGGGGGGTCATGGTCTCCCGGATGGCCTGACCGCTGGTATCGGTGCGCTGGCCGCGGGAGCCGCTGTCGCTGACTGTCAGAATACCCAGCGTGAACACTTGCCCTCACCCCGGGTGGCGCTTCACTGTCTACCTGTCCATAATAGCACAAAGGAGAGGCCCTCCAAAATGCGCGAGGAAAAGGGCCTAAAGTCCCAAACTTTTTCTCAAAAAACACTGAGTGATAGACCAAAAAACCTCTAGCAATTTCTGAGCGAGAGGAGTAGCATGGCCGCCGTGGAAGGTGCCCGAGGGGGTGCCCCCAGCGGAGAAGGGGGCGCGAGGCCTGGGGTCTGGCCGGTGGGCACTCGTGTGCCAGAGGCCAGTTCTTGCGCGGATTCTGGCGTTGCTCTTTACTATCATACCCCAGTCCTGCTCCAAGAGGTGGCGGAGGCTTTAGCAGTACGCCCCGGCGGCCAGTATATTGACTGCACCGTCGGGGAAGGCGGGCATGCCGAGGCCATCTTGGTAGCCAGCGCACCAGGGGGACGGCTGCTGGGGATGGATGCTGACCCAGAAGCCGTCGCAGCCGCCCTGAGGCGGCTGGCGTCGTACGCCGGCAGGGCAATCCTGGTGCAGGGGAACTTCTCCACGGTGGCCGAGGTTGCCGAGGCCCACCACTTTCGCGCAGTGGATGGGATCCTGTTCGACCTGGGGCTCTCCTCCCTCCAGCTGGAGGGCGAGGCGCGGGGATATAGCTTTCGAATAGATAGCCCTCTGGATATGCGGACCGATCCCAGTGTGTCATTGACGGCCGCAGAGGTGGTGAACACCTATTCGGAGGAGCGGCTGGCCCGGGTTCTTGCCACCTACGGGGAGGAGACGAGAGCGAGGCTGATTGCCAGGGCCATTGTCCGGAGCCGGCCCGTCAGGACATCTCTGGAGCTGGCCCGGGCAGTGGAGCAGGCAGTGGGCAGGCTTCGTGGGCGTCTCCACCCCGCCACCAGGACATTCCAGGCGGTGCGGATAGAGGTGAACCGGGAGCTGGAACACCTGGAGGCGGCGTTACGTGAGGCGATACCCCTCCTGGGGAAGGGGGGAAGATTGGTAGTCATCAGTTACCACTCGTTGGAGGATCGTCTGGTGAAGGGGTCCCTCAGGCAGGCGGCGGCCCGATGCAAATGCCCCCCACGGATGCCGGTCTGTATCTGCGGCAGCACCCCGGAGCTCAGGTTGGTCCGCCGCAAAGTGGTGACGCCCTCCCCGGAGGAGGTTCGCAGGAATCCCAGAAGTCGAAGCGCCCGGTTACGGGTGGCGGAGCGTCTTTAGAAGGTGGAGAGTATCCTCCTTCTCCCGATCAACGAGCCAGGGATCAGGGGGCGGCGGTCCTGACCCGGACTCCCCGCCTTGGGCAAGCCTGCATGGGTGGCTTGGCCGGTGGAATGATGAGTCGGTCGAACCTCCCCTCGGCTGCCGCCCCCTTGTCTCCTGGCCCAGGATGCAGGGATGCCTCTCTTGAAGAGGCGTCGTGGTGTTCTAAGAATCGCTCGACCCCACTGACAGGGAAGGCGGTGAGGGCCGAGGCAAATCGAGCGGTCCTCCCGGCAACGGGGGGGAGAGGCGTGCGATGTTCAAAGATGTGCTGCACACCGCGATTGATGTAGGCACGACCAAGGTCTGCACTCTGGTTGCCCACCTCCACACCACCGGCGTTGTCGAAATCCTCGGTGTTGGTATCTCCCCGTCTCTGGGCCTCAAGAAAGGCGTCGTGGTCAGCCTTCACGAAGCACGGGAGGCTATCCGCAGCTCCCTGGAGGAGGCGTCCCGCTCCGCTGGCGTAGGCATCCCGTGGGCGTACGTCACCGTCACGGGCAGCCACCTGGAGGCCTTCACCCGCTGGGGCAGCATTCATGCCCCCCACTACAGCGTCCCCATCTCCTACGAGGAGCTGGACCGGGTGGTGGAGGCGGCCTACCCCGCTGAGCTGCCCCCGGAGAAGCAGGTGCTGCACCTCCTGCCGCGGGTCTACGCCGTGGATGGCTTGAAGGGGGTGCGGAACCCCATCGGGATGCATGCTCTCCGATTGGACGTGGAGACCCTCTGCGTCACGGGTGCGACGGCGTTTCTCCACAACCTTGTGAGGGCAGTTGAGAGCAATGGTGTGCAGGTGAGGGCTCTGGTGGCCCATCCCCTGGCCAGCGGCGAGGCTGTCCTCACCAGGGATGAGAAAGAGATGGGTGCCGTCCTCCTGGATGTTGGGGGCGGCACGGTCTCTATTGCCGCCTTCCAGCAGGGGACCTTGTGGAGTGCCGCAGTCCTTCCGGTAGGAGGCTACCAGTTTACCAATGACCTGGCCATCTCCCTGAATACCCCCTTCGACATTGCTGAGGAGGTAAAGCTGAAGCACGGCCATCTCTTGCCGGAGGCAGTGGCCGACCAGGAGGTGCGCCTGAAAGCCTTTGGCGACAACCGAACGGTGAAAGTGGAATCCCGAGACATCGCCCAGGTGCTGCGGGAGCGTGCCAACGAGGTGCTGCAACTGGCATCTCTGAAGGTCCGCAATGGCTTTGGGTACTCGGTCATGCCCCCCGCTGGGGTCGTTCTTGCCGGTGGCTGTGCAAATCTCCCTGGCATGGAGACCCTGGCCCGGTTGGTGTTCAACGTTCCCGTGCGGATAGGGTTGCCGCGAGGCGTGGAAGGGATTCCCCAGGGCATGCAGAACCCCACCTACGCTGCCAGCGTCGGGGCCCTGCTCTGGGGTGTCCGCCACTACACACCTCGGGAGCAGTTGCGCACGGCCTGGGTGAACGGGAACGGGCAGGGGGAGCGGACCACGACCAAGTGGATGAACTGGCTCAGAGAGCGAGCCAGGCGGGTTGCCCTGTAAGGGGCTAGATCGGAAGGAGGAGGCACCGTGCCAGAGTTTGCGTATGGCAAAGAGGATTACAGGAGTAACGCAGGGGGACCTCGGATCAAGGTTCTCGGCGTCGGTGGCGGTGGCTGCAACGCGGTAAACCGGATGTTCAAGGAGCCGATACCAGGCGTCGAGTACATCGCTGTCAACACCGATGCCCAGGCCCTGATGCGGTGTGAGGTGCCCATCCGACTCCGCATCGGCGAGAAGCTCACCCGGGGCATGGGTGTGGGTGGGAACCCTGATATTGGCCGCCAGTCCGCGGAGGAGAACCGCGAGGAGATCTCCGAGCTGCTGAAGGATGCCGACATGGTCTTCGTGGCTGCTGGCATGGGCGGCGGCACCGGCACCGGGGCTTCGCCCGTCATCGCTGAGCTGGCCCGCGAGGCAGGAGCCCTGACCGTGGCGGTGGTCACCAAGCCCTTTAGCTTCGAAGGGGCCAAGCGGCGGAAGGTCGCTGACGACGGCGTGCACCGGCTGCGGGAGAAAGTGGACACCATGATTGCTATTCCCAATGACCGGCTGGCGGTGGTCTGCGATAGCAAGGTGACCATGGTCAACGCCTTCCGCATGGCGGATGATGTCCTGCGCCAGGGGGTGCAGGCCATCGCGGAGCTCGTCACGGTGCCGGGGGAGATCAACCTGGACTTCGCTGACGTGAAGGCGGTCATGCAGGGGGCAGGTCAGGCCTGGCTGGGCATCGGACGCGGTCGGGGAGAGACCCGCGCCACCGATGCAGCGCGCAACGCCACGACGTGCAACCTGCTGGAGGTTTCGATGGAAGGGGCAAAGGGTGTCCTCTTCAATGTCACCGGGGGTGACAGCCTGACCCTGGCGGAGGTGCACGCCGCTGCCGAGATCATCAGCCAGGTGGTGGACCCCGAGGCCAACACCTTCTTCGGCATGGTCAATGACCCCAAGCTGGAAGACGAGGTCAAGATCACCCTCATCGCCACGGGCTTCCCCATGAACGACACCGCAAGCGGCCGGGTTGATGAGCTGAGCAACCTCTTGAACAGCATCGGCCAGGGCACTGGCGTCTCCACTCCGGAGCGCCCCGTGGACATAGACATCCCGCCGTTCTTGCGCAAGGCCCAGATGGCCCGCCGCATGCCCCACAACGGCCACTGAGGGCCTG
>JACQUN010000029.1 GCA_016210285.1 Chloroflexota bacterium | reverse complement strand
GTCCTGAGTTGTTAGTTCGTTGAATAAATGCAGCGACTGTTGGACAGCCCCGTTCATGGTTCGACAAGCTCACCACGAACGGAGAACCCTAAACCGCTCGCCCTGAGCTTGTCCAAGGGCGGCTGGGAATATACATGCTTCTTCTGACTCAGGACACTAGGGAGCCCTCCTGGAACCCTCATCCCTGCTCTAGCCTGGGCCTCGTCCCTGAAGAGGGGGGTCATCTCCGATGGTTCCCTTGGTGGCGAGGGGACTCCCGCCTATAATAGAGGCGAGGAGCCATGCGCATCATCTTTATGGGCACCCCTGCCTTTGTTGTCCCTGTGCTGGAGGCGCTGCTGGGGGCAGGCCACCGGGTCGTAGGGGTCTATACCCAGCAAGACAAGCCCGCCGGGCGGGGTCGCCAGGCAGAGGCGCCGCCAGTGAAGGTGTATGCCCTGGACAAGGGGCTGCCCGTCTTCCAGCCCCGCAGCCTGCGCCGCCCTGAGGCGGTCACTGAGCTGAAGGCCCTCGCCCCTGACGCCATCGTCGTGGCGGCCTACGGGAAGCTCCTGCCCCCCGAAGTCCTGGCCATCCCTCCCCTGGGCTGTCTGAACCTGCACCCCTCCTTGCTCCCCCGGCACCGAGGGCCATCCCCCGTGGTATGGACAATCCTGGAGGGGGACGAGGAGACAGGTATGACCATCATCCTGCTGGACGAGGGGATGGACACCGGCCCTCTCCTGGCCCAGCAGCGGGAGCCCGTGCGGCCAGAGGACACCTCCGAGACCCTGACGAGGCACTTGTTCCAGATCGGCGCCCACCTTGTGGCGGAGACGCTGCCGCAGTGGGCCCGGCGGGAGATCCAGCCGGTGCCCCAGGACCACAGCCGGGCAACCACAACTCGCCTCCTGGAGAAGGAGGATGGCCTGCTGGACTTTCAGCAGCCCGCCGAGGTGTTGTGGCGCAAGGTGCGGGCCTTCCAGCCGTGGCCAGGGGCCTACACCCGTTGGCACGGCCAGCTCCTGAAGGTGTTGGAGGCACTTCCCCTCCCGATGGACACCGCCCTCATCCCAGGAGCCGGGCAGGAGCCGCCGCCCGGGACTGTAGTTGCGTTGAGGGGAGGCCATCCAGCCCCCGCGGCGGTGGTGGCCGGAGCCGGGGTACTGGGCCTCCTTCGCCTTCACCTGGAAGGCAAGCGCCCCGTTGCCTGTAGGGAGTTCCTGGGCGGACAAAGGGGGTTCGTGGGCGCTCGGCTGCCCTGTTGAGCCTTGAAATGCCCCGGAAAAGTGCCCCCGCCCTGCCTTGCGTCGCTCCGCTCCCCCTGCTACCGTTTCCCTGGTTGACCAGGGGACTCCGCCCACCAGGGGCATGGTTCCTCGCCACCTGGCCGCATTGTTCCCGAGAAGTAACCTGTAGCTATCTGTGCCCGAGGCAGCGAAGGGGAGAGGGGCTCTGCACTACAAGCCGCCTGGCATAGCCGTTGTCATGCTAAGCGAACAGTCTCCGTTGTCAGATTCCTCCCTGCACTCAGCATGACAACTCGTGTGGAACGCCAGGGAGCGACGCTGGTGGAACCGCAACCCAGGGCAGGGGATGGGTACGGATTCCCTGGCACAGCCTGAAGGAGCACTGGCCCCCGGCAGTGGAGCCCGAGGCGCACTTCTCCTAAGTGAGCGGGTCTACCGCAGTGGAACAGGAGTGAGGCGCAAAAGTATGGTGATGACCAACCCTCGCCGGCTATGGGAAGCTATTCTGGGTGAGTTGCAAGTTCAGGTCAATCGAAGCAGCTTCAATGCCATCCTCAAAGACACCGTGGGGTTGGCACTGGAGGCGGACTGCCTTGTGGTGGGGACGCCGAAGCCGCTGGTGGCTGAGTACCTCGAGAAACGGATGTACACGCTGATTCAGAAGACCGCAGAGCGCCTGATGAAGCGGAGCGTTGAGCTCCGCTTCGAGGCGATCTCCGCCGACGGGGACCAGCAGAGCGCATCAGAGGAGCAGGCTTCGGCCCCGCCACCTACCCCGCGCGAGACACCTCACCATAGCCCTCTCAACCCAAGGTACACCTTCTCCTCCTTCATCGTGGGGAGGTCCAACGAGATGGCCCACGCTGCCGCAGTGGCCGCAGCGGAGAGGCCCGGCCATCGTGATAGCCCCAATCCCCTGTTTCTGTACGCCGGGGTTGGCCTGGGAAAGACGCACCTTCTGCATGCCATCGGCCACCGTGCCGTGGAGAAGGGCCTGACGATGGCCTACGCCAGCACCGAGCAGTTCACCAACGAGTTCATTGCCGCCATCCGACAGAACAGGACTGACGAGTTCAGGCAGCACTACCGTAGCGTGGAGATGCTTCTGATAGATGACATTCAGTTTCTTATTGGCAAGGAGCAGACCCAGGAAGGCTTTTTCCACACGTTCAACGAGCTCCACAATGCCAACCACCAGATTGTCATCACCAGCGACCGTCCTCCCAAGTCCCTCACCCTGTTGGAGGACCGCCTGCGTTCTCGCTTTGAGTGGGGCCTCATCGCCGACATCCAGCCCCCAGACCTTGAAACCCGGCTCGCCATCCTCCGAGCAAAGGCCGACCTCCTCCATGCCACAGTCCCCCAGGAGGTGCAGGAGTACATCGGCCGGCCTGTTCAGCGGAGTATCCGCGAGTTGGAGGGGAAGCTCAACCGAGTCGTGGCTTTTGCCCAACTCACCCAGCGCCCTATCACCCTGGACCTGGCTGCCCTAGCCCTGGCCGACCTGGTAAACCCTCGAGCGCACAAGCCACCCTTGCCAGACGCTATCATAGCCGCAGTGGCGCATCACTACGACATCCCGCGGGAGGTGCTCCTGGGCCGCAGGCGCGATAAGCAAACGGCGTTAGCGCGCCAGGTTGCCATGTACCTGCTGCGCGAGGAGGCGCATCGCCCTCTCACTGACATTGGCCGCCTCCTGGGCGGGAAGGATCACAGCACTGTCATGCATGCCTGCAAGAAGATCCAGTTCCAGATGAACCTCGACACCTCCTTACGGAATGATATCCTCAGCCTGAAAGAGCGGCTGCAGAATACCGGCGAGGGCAGTAAGATCGGTGGCTCACTGCCAACACAGACATAACAGCGTGGATAACCACAGTGGTTTTGTGGATAACTGGCTCCCCCCGTGGATAACCTTGCCCCAGGACAGTGTCCTACATCCTGTCCTCAACACTTCTCCCCCCCGCTGCCAGGCGTTTTCCCCATCCTGGTCCTACCATATCCACACATATCCAAAGCTAGCCCATGAGTCTATCCCCACTTTCCACCCTCTTACTGCTACTATGATGAGATGATTGATATAGCAGAGATCCATGTACAGGCTGGTAATGGGGGAGATGGCTGCCGGAGCTTCAGGCGTGAGAAGTATGTACCACGCGGCGGTCCTGATGGAGGAGGTGGTGGCAGAGGAGGTAGTGTGTTCCTGGAGGCTGTTCCTGGAGAGACAACGCTTGTACACACACGCACCAGGCAGCGGTTTCGTGCTGTGGCTGGGGGGCGTGGCAGGGGTGTGAAAAAAGAGGGGGGGGATGGTAAGGACCTGGTGGTGCAAGTGCCTGTGGGAACTATCATTTATGCGCGTGGATCGAGTGGGCAGTGGGAGAGGCTGGCAGACCTTGCGGTAAGTGGGCAGCGCGTACTGGTTGCAAAGGGGGGAGTGGGAGGCAGGGGAAACACCTCCTTTGTCAGTCCAGTGAACCAGGAGCCGCTCCTTATGGAGGAGGGAGAGAAGGGGGAGGAGGCATGGCTGCGTCTGGAGGTCAAGCTCCTGGCAGACGTCGGCATCATTGGGGTGCCCAATGCAGGAAAATCAAGCCTGCTTGCCAGGGTATCGGCGGCGCAGCCCAAGATAGCAGATTACCCATTTACGACGACAGAGCCGGTGCTGGGAGTCGTGGATTTTGGGGAATCGAGCTTCGTCATGGTGGAGATCCCCGGGCTTATAGAGGGTGCCCATAAAGGGGCCGGGTTAGGGCTAGAGTTTCTCAGACACGCCGAGCGGACCCGGCTCCTGCTGCATCTCATAGATGGGACGTCGCAAAGCCCCGTGGGAGACTACGAGATGGTGCTACGGGAGCTCGTTTACTTTGGCCCGGAACTAGCAGGCAAGCCACAGGTCGTGGTGGTGAACAAGGTAGACCTTCCAGAGGTAAGTCAGCAGCAGAGAGAGATTCACCAGGTCTTGTCCTCCGTGCGCTGGCCAATCCTCTTCATCTCCGCAGCCACAGGGGAGGGGGTTTCTGCTCTGCTGGGCAAGCTGCTGGAGCTGCTCTCCACTCTGAAAGCGCAGGAAGGCGAGAAAAGCCCCAGTCTTCCCTCGGTCATTGTCCCACCACGACCTCACCCTCCTCGCATCGTGCGACGGGAGGGTGAGCATGTCTTTATAGTACAATGGCCTCAGGCTGAGCGCCTGGCTGCTCCTGCCCGCCTGGATGACTGGCGCGTGGTAGCGCAACTGTGGAAGGAACTGGAGCGTCTGGGCGTGGTGAGAGCCCTGCTGGCCCAGGGCATCCAGGTAGGAGATACCGTGCGCATTGGCAAGAAGGAGCTGAACTGGGGGTAGGATTGCAGATGGAATCTGCAGCATCCTGGCATGCGGGGGTGTCGCGGTGAGGCTGGGCATCCTGGGTGGCACCTTCGACCCTGTGCACCTGGGCCACCTTATCATCGCGGAGGAGGCCAGGGTACATCTCAGCCTCCAGCGGGTTCTCTTCATCCCTGCGGGGCAGCCCTGGCTAAAAGAGGGTCGGGCTATATCCCCGGGGGTTCATCGCCTGGCCATGGTGCGCCTTGCAGTGCAGGACAACCCCTTCTTTGCAGTGTCGTCCGTGGAGGTAGACCATCCTGGCCCTTCCTACACGATAGATACCCTGGCAGCTTTGCGGCGGGAGTATGAGGAGGCGGCTGACATCTACTTCATCCTTGGTCTGGACGCACTACACGACCTCCACCGGTGGCACGAGCCAGCCGGCATCTTGAGGGCGTCCACGCTGGTGGCGGTAGCCCGCCCAGGCTCGCGGAGGTTTGCCCCCAGCTCGCTGGAGGAGCTGCTGCCCGGGGCCTCCCGCCGGGTCCTCATCCTTCCTTGCCCCCTCATTGGCATAAGCGGCACGGAGATCCGCCGCCGGGTTGCTGAGGGCCGGTCTATCCGATACTTTGTACCCCGCGCCGTGGCAGAGTACATTCAATACCACAGCCTCTACCAGAGGAGTGAGCAGCATGAGCGTGGAGCGGCGAGGGCGGATTCTTGAAGTAGCCAAGGCAAGGGGCGCATTGCGCTATGGGGACTTTCTGCTCTCCTCGGGCCAGCGCAGCCCCTACTACTTCGATGGCCGCCTGGTAAGCCTGGACCCCGAGGGGGCGCACCTGCTAGCGCAGGAAGTCCTTGCACTAGCCCGGGCCTGCGGCGCCAGGGCCATCGGCGGACCCACCCTGGGCGCCGACCCTATCGTTGCCGCAGTAGTCCTCCTGAGCCATTTGGAGGGCTACCCGATGTCTGGGTTCCTGGTGCGCAGCGAGGCCAAGGGCCACGGCACCCAAAGGCTTACCGAGGGCCCGCTGGCCCCTGGCACCCCCGTCCTCATCGTGGATGATGTGTGCACCACGGGCGGGGCGCTGCTGCATGCCATCGCTGCTGCCGAGGAGGCAGGGTGTCAGGCGGTGAGAGTGGTTGCAGTGCTGGACCGCTGCCAGGGCGGCAGTGAGTCGCTGCGCAAGCAGGGCTACGACTTCGAGGCCATGCTGACGGCGACCCCGGACGGGGAGGTGGAGGTTGCTGGGGGAGGGAGATAGCACCGTCATGGCTGGTTCCGCCATCTCCCTGCCGGACCCCAGCCGTGAGGCGCAGCCAGCCCTTGAGGTGAAGGGCCTCACCAAAGCCTTTGGGAGGCGCCCCGTGCTTCGGGGCCTGGACCTGACCGTCTCCTGGGGAGAGGTGCTGTCTATCTTCGGGCCCAATGGCTGCGGCAAGACTACCCTCATCAAGCTCCTGGCCACCCTCGCTCGCCCGGGCGCGGGGCAGGTGCGCATTGCGGGGTGGGCCGTCTCCCAGGATGGGCCCGCTCTGCGGCGGGCCATCGGGGTGGTGACCCACCAGACCTTCCTCTACGATGACCTGACGGCCTTTGAGAACCTCCTTTTCACCTGCCGCATGTTCGGCCTCGCGGGTGCCCCGCAGCGCATCCTGGCCGTTGCTGGGCGCATGGGGGTAGAGGGATACCTGGGGAGCCGGATCCGCACCCTCTCCCATGGCACGCAGAAACGCATCTCCATTGCTCGGGCCCTCCTCCACGAGCCCCTGCTTCTCCTGCTGGATGAGCCGGAGTCGGGCCTGGACCAGGAGGCCCTGGGGCTGCTGGACCAGGTGCTGGCGCAGCACCGTGCCCAGGGAGGGGCAGCGATCTTGACCACCCACAACGTGGAGCGTGGCCTGGCTCTGGGAAGCCGGGTCGCTATCCTGTGGAACGGACGCATCGCCTACCTCGAGGAGCGTGCAGCCTTGGATGCCGCCGCCTTTCGGCAGACCTATGCCAGGCTGACAGGGGTGAAGGTATGAGAGGCTTCTGGAGGCCTGTCCTGGCTATTCTGTGGAAAGACCTCCTCCTGGAGGCCCGCACCCGGGAGGTGGTGGTGCCGGTGCTGGTCTTCGCTCTCCTGATAGTGGTCATCTTTGCCTTCGTCTTTGAGCCGAAGCCTTCCCTGGTGGCGGCGGTGGCGCCGGGCGTCCTCTGGGTCTCCTTCACCTTCGCTGGCGTGCTGGGGCTGAATCGCACCTTCTCCCTGGAGAAGGAGAAGGGCGGCATTGAGGGGCTGATGCTGAGCCCGGTGAGTCGGGACGTGCTGTTTACCGGCAAGCTCCTCAGTTGCACCCTCTCCATGCTGGCGGTGGAGGTGGTGATGCTCCCGCTGTTCTCCATGCTGTTCAACCTTCCTCTGCTCTTGCCTCCCCTCTGGCTGGTGGCGGCGCTGGCCACCCTGGGCTTTGCAAGCGTGGGGGTTCTCTTCTCAGCCATGGCTGTCAACACCCGTGCGCGGGAGATCATGCTGCCTGTCCTCTTCTTTCCTGTGGCGGTTCCTGTTATCATAGCTGCTGTGGAGGCTTCGGGGGCCATCCTGCGTGGCGAGGGATGGGGAGAGTTCCGCCGCTGGCTCCAGTTGACCGCTGCTTTTGATATGCTCTTCCTGGTGATCTCCGCTCTCACCTTCCATTTCGTGTTGGAGGAGTAGAAAGGGATGAGAGGATGAGTGGCAGGTCCCTGCTCCTCGCCGCCAGTGGCCTTTTGATGGTGGCGGCCCTCTACCTCGCCCTGGTCTGGTCCCCCCCTGACCTGAACCTGGGCGACACCGTGCGGATCTTCTACTTCCATGTTCCCCTGGCGTGGGTGGCCTTCCTGGCCTTTGGCATTGTCTTTGTGGCCAGCATCGCCTACCTCTGGAAGGGGGGGGAGCGCTGGGACAGCGTGGCCTACTGCGCTGCGGAGATGGGGGTGGTCTTGACCACCCTGACCCTGATTACCGGCTCGATATGGGGCAAGGTCGCATGGGGGGTATGGTGGACGTGGGAGCCCCGGCTGACCACAACCCTTATCCTCTGGCTTATCTACGTGGGTTACCTGATGCTGCGGGCCTATGCGCCCGAGGGGGGTCAAGGGAGCAGGTATGCTGCGGTCCTGGGCGTCGTGGGGTTTGTGGACGTGCCCATCGTTTTCTTCTCTGTGAACTGGTGGCGCGGGAACCACCCGGTGCAGGTCGTCGGGCCGAACCTGAACATCGAGGGCAGCATGCTGGCGGCCCTGCTGGTCTCCCTGGCCGCCTTCACGCTCCTGTTCGTGTTCCTGCTGCTGGAGCGGTACAGTCTGAGGCGCGCCGAAGAGACGCTGGAAAGGGTGCAGCTCCCCCATGTCTAACCGAATGCCGCTGCTGAGACATTCAGCTTTCCTCGCCCGAAAGGCGACGAAAGGGGTCCTTGCCGGGGCTGGCCTGCTCCTCGCTTTGGGCCTGTGGGCCGCGCAGCCCTTTGCGGCCCTAGCCCAGGGGGGGCCGGGGAGCATCCTGCCCGGCACCAGGCTCTCCTTTGTCTTTGCGGTGTACGCCATCACCTGGGTCGCATTCTTTGCCTACGCCCTTTTCATGGCGCGCAAGCAGCAGGAGCTGCGGCGTGATGTGGAGGCGCTGCGCAAGGCCCTGGAGGAGAGGGAACGGCGGGAGGGTGGCGGGGGGAGCACGCCGCCTCCCGTCCGGCAGCGGTGACGGAAGGAACCGCTCTTTGGGAGAGGTCGGGGGGACCCCTTGTCGTGAGAAAGGGTTCCCATGAGGCCCCTCCGAAAGAGCTGAATCGTCCATGACCGTTGAGTTCCGTGCGTTGCCCAGCGTGGACCGACTGCTGGCTCACCCCGAGGTTCGCCGGCTGGCGGAGAGCTTCTCGCGGGAGGCGGTGGTGGACCTGGCGCGCCAGCGACTGGAGGAGGCCCGGGCGGCTATAGCGCAGGGTGGCAGGGCCCCCTCGTTGGACGACCTGGCGGCAGGGGTAGCCCGGCGTGCGCGGGCGGCCTGGCGTCTTGGCCCTCGCCCCCTTATCAACGCCACCGGGGTGGTCATCCACACCAACCTGGGCCGTGCGCCCTTGAGCCAGGAGGCTGTGGCAGCGGCTATGGATGCGGCCCGGGGCTACTCGGACCTAGAGATGGATGTGGAGGAGGGGGAGCGCGGCTCACGTCAGGTCCACGTTACGTCTCTTCTCTGCCAGCTTACTGGGGCTGAGGCTGCCCTGGCCGTCAACAACAACGCCTCCGCCGTCCTGCTGGGGCTGGCTGCCGTCGCCAGGGGCAAGGAGGTCATCGTATCCCGTGGGGAGGCGGTGGAGATTGGGGGAGGCTTCCGCATCCCCGATGTCCTGCGCCAGTCCGGGGCAACCCTGGTGGAGGTGGGGACCACCAATCGCACCTACGTGGGGGACTACGAGGCTGCCATCAGCCCGCAGACAGGGGCTTTGCTGAAAGTCCACGCCTCCAACTTCCGCATTACCGGCTTCACCCACGCCCCGGAAACGCGGGAGCTGGTGGAGCTGGGGGAGAGGCACAACCTTCCAGTGCTGTATGACCTGGGGAGCGGATGTCTGCTGGAGACCGCCGCCTTCGGCCTGGCTCACGAGCCAACCCCTCAGGAGGGCATCGCCGCCGGGGTGGGGCTGGCCTTCTTCTCCGGGGACAAGCTCCTGGGCGGCCCCCAGGCGGGCATCGTCGTGGGGAACCGGGCGTTGGTTGAGCGGCTGGCCCGGCACCCCCTGGCCCGGGCGGTGCGCCTGGACAAGCTCAGCCTTGCGGCCCTCTCGGCTACGCTGCTTCACTACCTGAAGGGAGAGGCCACCGAGAAGGTGCCTGTCTGGACGATGATTGCCATGCCCGCCGAGGCCCTGGGAACCAGGGCTCGCGCCTGGCAGGACGCCCTGGAGCACAGGGCCAGTGTAGAGCGGGGCGAGTCCACCATCGGAGGGGGAAGCCTGCCTGGGGAGACCCTGCCCACGTGGCTCCTCACCCTCGGCGCCGAGGGCATCCCGGGCGGCGCCAAGGGGCTGGCCCGCCGCCTGCGGGAGCAGACGCCGCCGGTGGTTGCCCGTATCGTGGGGGAGCGGGTGGCCCTGGACCCGCGCACCGTTTTCCCGGAGGAGGAGGCGCTGCTGCTGCGGGCTGTGAAGGCGGCGCTGGGCGTATGACCGACTTCCTTCTCCTGCACGGCGGCGCCCACGGCGCCTGGGTCTGGGACGGGGTGCAAGGCATCTTGGACGACGTCCAGCGCGCCTCGGCCCCTGTGTACCACAACCTTTACACCCCCGGTCGTATCCTGGCCGTTGACCTGCCAGGCCACGGCAGCCGATTCGGGAGAGAGAACCCCAAGGCCATCACCTTTGAACAGTGCGTCGCCGAGGTGGTGGCGGCCCTGGGGGCTCTGTACCGCCCGGTGCTGGTGGCCCACTCCACCAGCGGCCACATCGCCCTGGAGGCGGTGCGGCGGGCTAAGGAGCCACCCCGTCGCCTGGTGCTGGTGGGGGCCGTAGTCCCCGTCCCACCCAGGACAGTCCTGGAGAGCCTTCCGTTGACTACCAGGCTCCTCCTCGCGGCGCTCCGGATGGTCCCGGGGTCGCCCAAAGGGACACTGCGTTTTCATCGGGAGCTGGCACTGAAGCTCCTCTGCAACGACATGAGCTACCCCACGGCAGCCGCTCTGGTGCTGGGGAGGCTCCTGCCGATGCCCCTGAAGCCCTTCCAGGAGCCGTCCCTCTGGGAGGCGCTGCATCTGCCCTGCCCTGTGACCTCTGTGGTGCTCACCCGCGACCGTTTTGTGCCGCCCGATCTCCAGCGCCGCATGGCCGCCTCCCTCATCTGCCCTGGGGTGGTGGAGGTGTTGGAGCTGGGGGCTGGCCACGAAGCACCCATGTCTCGGCCACGAGAGCTCGCCCAGCTCCTGATGCAGGAGAGCAGGGCCCCTTCGCTGGTATCGCCATGATGCACCCCTTTGTTCTTCAGGAACGGATTCCCCTCACTCGGTCTTGGAGGGGCCTCCCCTGGCCGGGACTGGGAGCGAGCCTGATGGAGGAAGCATGAAGCGCCTGGTGATCCTCGGCTCCACCGGTGCTGTTGGCCAGCAGGCTCTGGCGGTGGTACGGAGTGCCCCAGAGCGTTTTCACGTGGTGGGGCTGGTGGCGGGGACCAACCGAGACCTCCTTTTCCAGCAGGTTCAGGAGTTCAGGCCCCGCTATGTCTCCTACCTGCGGCAGGAGGGGGAGCAGGTTATCTTCCCGGAGGGCGCCGAGTTCCTTTCCCAGGAGGAGATGGTGGGCCAGGCCGAGGTGGATCTTGTCTTCGTTGGCTCGGTGGGGGCTGTGGGACTCGCCCCCACGCTGGCGGCCATCCGGGCTGGAAAGCCCGTGGCGCTGGCCAACACCGAGGTCATTGTCATGGCAGGGGAGCTTCTGGCTGCGGAAGCGCGCCGCCATCGGGTGCTGCTTCTTCCGGTGGAAAGCGAGACGGGTGGGATCTGGCAGTGTCTGCGGGGGGAGTCGCAGCCCCCAACCCGCGTTGTGCTGACCTCCTGCTGGGGCCCCTTTCGGGCGCGGGCCCTGAGCCAGTTGCCACAAGTCACCCCCCCTGATGTGCTCACCTACCCGGGCAGGTGGCTGGGGAGGAAACGGCGTATTGATGCCGCCACCCTGATGAGCAAAGGGCTCCAGGTTATTCAGGCCCACAACCTCTTCGGCATCCCGTATGGGGCGCTGGAGGTGCTTGTTCACCCCCAGGATGTGGTTCGGGCGCTGGTGGAGTTTCCTGACGGTTCCATGAAGGGGGTCATGGCGCCCCCGGATGCCAGCCTGTGGGTGCACCTGGCTCTGTCCTACCCGGACCGGTTCAGCAACCCCCAGTTGCCTCACTTCGACCTCTTCAGCATCAGGGAGCTAACCTTCGAGCCGCTGGAGAAGGAACGCTTCCCCTGCTTCCAGCTCGCCGTGGAGGCCGGGCACCGGGGCGGAACGTATCCCGCCGTCCTCAACGCCGCCAACGAGGCCGCGGTCTCCCTCTTCCTGAATCGGCAGATCGGGTTCCCGGAGATCGCCAAGGTTGTCGGCGCTGCTCTGGAGCGGCACCAGTCGGTTTCGCATCCGCTCGTGGACGATATCCTTGCGGCTGACGCCTGGGCCCGCGAGTTTGCCCGCAGGCAGGTGCAGGAGTAGCGTTGTGTCCTGGGTTCCTGGGGTGATGCCAGCTCCGCATGGAACAGGTAAGGCCGTGGACGGCAGAACCCTCGGTCGGGGAGGGAATGGGCAATAGTAGGCACAGGGAGACGGTCAGGCCTTTCGGTTCTGCTGGCAGTGTTGTCGTTGTCATTCTTGAGGGAGCGAAGCGACCGAAGAATCTCATGGAAGAGGGAGACC
>JACQUN010000030.1 GCA_016210285.1 Chloroflexota bacterium | reverse complement strand
GTGCTGGGCAGCCACTCCTCGGCCCGCATCACATGGGTGATCTCCATGAAGTGGTCGTCCACCACGTTGGCCAGGTGATAGGTCGGGAAGCCGTCGGCCTTGAGGGTGACAAAGTCGTCCAGGAAGCGGTTCTCCCAGGTAACCTCGTCGCGCACCAGGTCATGAAAGGTGGTGGCACCCGCGAGGGGGACCTTGAAGCGCACCACTGGGATGATGCCCTGGGCATCGGCCTCGGCCCGCTCCGTCGTGGACAGGTCGCGGCAGCGGCGGTCGTAGCCTGGCGGGACCTTTTCTTGCTGCTGCTGGCGGCGAAGGCCGTCCAGCCGCTCTGGGGAGCAATAGCAGGTGTAGGCATGCCCTTGCCGAAGCAGATCGTCAGCGGCCCGCAGGTAGAGGTCGAGACGCTGGGACTGGAAGTAGGGGCCGTAGTGCCCGCCCACCTCGGGGCCCTCGTCCCAGTCCAGGCCGAGCCAGCGCAGGGCCTCCAGCACGGCCTCTACGGCACCGGGGACATACCGCTCCCGGTCGGTGTCCTCCACCCGCACCACGAATGCGCCCCCGTGGTGCCGTGCGAAGAGCCAGTTGAAGAGAGCGGTGCGGAGGTTCCCCACGTGAGGGTCCCCGGTGGGGCTGGGGGCGTAGCGGACGCGTATGTGCTGGCTCATTCTGTCGTGGTCCCTCCAGGATGGCGGGTCTCCATGGTCCACCTCTCAGCCAGTATCTCGGTCACGCCTTTTCCGGAGAAAGTCGGAACAGGATGCAGGGACTCACAGAGTCCTTGTGACCTATTGTAGCAGGGCCACACCAGGGGGTCGAGGCGTGGGAGGTCGGGCTCTCTATGCGCCCCGCGTCTTTCGGTTCTGCCGGCAGTGTCGTCCTTGTCATTCTTAAGGGAGTCCTTCCCAGGAAGGACGACCGAAGAATCTGGTGGAGCGGGGTTTCTTCCCCCACCCCAGACCCTTCGCGGAGTTTACCCTGAGTTGCCGAAGGGCTTAGGGTGACAACCGAAAGACCCTGCCGTGCGCCCCGTTGCGATTGACTTTTGTGACGCCAGTAGCGTACAATATGCCACGAGTGTGAAAGGCGATGCCGAAACGGACCTATCAGCCAAAGAAGCGACGCCACCAGCGCGTGCATGGTTTCCTTGCGCGTATGAGCACGCGCGGCGGCCGCAACGTCTTGAAGCGCAGGCGCCTCAAGGGGCGCCATCGGCTTGCAGTTTGAAGGCCCCAGTGGAGCATTGCCCGTTCTCACCCCAGACACCCGGCTTCATGCGTCACGCCAGAGGCAGGGCCTCACCAAGCGCAGCCAGTTCCTTCTGGTGCAGCGGCGTGGGCGTGCGTATGCCGGGCCTTTCCTCGCCCTCCGAGCCCTCCCCAACCACCTTGAAGTAAGCCGCTTCGGGTTCTCCGTAGGGAAGGGCGTGGGAAAGGCGGTGGTCCGTAACAGGACAAAGCGACGCTTACGAGAGATTGCTCGCCAGGCCCTCGTAAAGCCAGGGTGGGACTTGGTGCTCGCCGCCAGACCGGCGGCTGCGACCGCTGACTTCGCTGCGCTTCGGAGTTCAGCCGAGTCTCTGCTCCGCAAAGCGGGCCTTCTCCAGGCATCATCCGAGGAACAGCCGTCGGGTGGGGGATGAAACAGCTAGCTTTGCAGGGCCTCCGGCTCTACCAGGAAGCCCTCTCGCCGTACTTGCCCAGCCAGTGCAGGTATGTCCCTTCTTGCTCGTGCTATGCCTCAGAGGCCGTGCAACGATATGGCCTCCTGAAGGGCTCCTGGCTCATGATGCGCCGGCTTGCCCGTTGCCACCCCCTGGGAGGGCGAGGCTATGATCCGGTTCCCTAGGGCATCGCTCCCCCGGCCGGACTCTCCCCTGGTGGAGGAGGGTAACTTCACGTTGAAGAAACTTGTGCCCCTGGCAGGTGTGCTCTTCCTGGTGGCGCTTTTTCTGGTGGGCTGTTCCCCTGGCCAGTTCGCTCCCAACGGCTGGTCGGGGGCTGTCCTGGTCGGCGATGCCCTGTACGTTGCCACCGGGGATGGCCGGGTGCTGGCCCTGGATGCCCAGGACGGGAGCCAGCGGTGGAGCTTCCCCCCTGAGGGGAGCCCGGAGCGGCCCGGCCCTTTCTACGGTCCGCCGGTGGTCGCCGGGGACCTGCTCTACGCGGGGGACTACGGCAACGGCAAGAACCCCAAGGGGAAGCTCTATGCCCTGCGCCTCAATGATGGCTCTCTTGCCTGGCAGTTCCCCACCCAGGGGCCGCTGGTGGCCGGGCCGGTGGTAGCCGAGGGGCGGGTGCTGGTCAGCTCCTCCGACGGGAGCGTGTACGCCCGGGATGCCTCCAACAACGAGCCGGTGTGGAGCTTCCGCACCCAGGGCAAGGTGTGGTCTGCCCCCCTGGTGCGGGACGGGATGGTTTACTTCGGTTCCCTGGACCACTACCTGTATGCCCTGATGCTGGCGGATGGGAAGGAGGTCTGGCGATTCCAGACCGGGGGCGCCATCACCGCCACCCCTGTTGCCCAGGGCGAAAGGGTCTACGTGGGCTCCTTTGACCGCAGGTTCTACGCCCTGGACGCACGTAGCGGCCGCCTGGCCTGGAGTTTCGAGGGCGACAACTGGTTCTGGGCTCCGGCTGTGGCCGACGGCGAACGGATCTACGCTGCCACCCTCAACGGGACGGTCTATGCCCGGGATGCCGCCACCAGCCAGGCCCTCTGGTCGGCCGAGGTCGGCGGGCCAGTGGTTGCTGCCCCGGTGCTGGTGCCCAACGGCCTGGTGGTGGCCACGGACCGGGGGCGTCTGCACGTTCTCAACCGAAAGGACGGCCGGGACCAGTGGGTCTATGACCTCCCGAAGGGAGTGCGGGCGCACCCAGCGGTCCAGGACAATGTGGTCTACGTGAGCGGCATGGACAAGACCGTTCGCGCCGTGAACGCCGCCAGGGGCACCGTCCTCTGGACGCTGGATGTCAGTGCCCGCAAGAAGTAGGGGCGCCGGGAGAAAGGCGTAGCTGTGGATTTTGTCCTGTTCCTGTGGAACGAGGTCATCATCAGACCGATGATCAACAGCCTGGTGGTGATCTACGCCTTCCTTTTCCACAACTTCGGCCTCAGCATTGTCATCTTCACGCTGTTGATCCGGCTGCTGACCGTGCCCCTCACCCTGCGCCAGTTGCGCCAGACCAAGGGGATGTCGGAGCTCCAGCCCAAGCTTCAGGAGCTCCAGAAGCGCCATGCGAAGGACAAGCAGAAGCTTTCCCAGGAGACCATGCGCCTCTACAAGGAGCAGGGCATCAACCCCATAGGCTGCCTGGGGCCCCTGGTCATCCAGTTCCCCATCTGGATCGGGCTGTATCAGGCCCTGATCAACGCCCTCCCCTCGACCCCAGAGTCCCTGGTGAGCCTCTCCCAGCGCCTCTACTCCTGGCTCCCCCTGGCCCACCAGGTGATCCCCCTGGGGAGCCAATTCGTGTGGCTGGACCTGGCTACCCCCGATCCGACGCCAGTGCTGCCGCTCCTGGTAGGGGCCTCCATGTGGGTTCAGCAGAAGATGACCACCTTCCCCTCTGCTGACCCCAAGCAGCAGCAGACCAACCAGATTCTGCTGTGGATGATGCCCATCATGTTCGTCTTCTTCACCTTCCAGTTCCCCAGCGGGCTGGCGCTCTATTGGGTGGTCTCCAACATCGCTGGGATAGCCATTCAGTACTTTGTCACCGGCTGGGGTGGCCTCCTGCCTAAGAGGCGCCCGGCGGCGGAGCCAGCCGACGCCCCGGCCCAGCCGGCGAAGGAGCAAACAGAAGATGGAACGCGCGGAAGTGACCGGGAAGACCGTGGAAGAGGCCGTCGAGCTGGCGCTAAGGCAGCTCGACGCAAAGCGGGAAGAGGTGGAGATCGAGGTCCTCAGCAGAGGTAGGCCCGGCTTTCTGGGCATTGGTGCTGAGCCAGCCCGAGTGCGGGCCGTGGTGCTCCCTGCCACGGAGACCCAGGCGAGGTCTGCCAAAGAGGCCGTGGACCAATTCCTGGCAGCCCTGGGGGTGAAGGCCATCGCCACCATTGGCAAGCCTGCGCCGGATGCCCCGGACGTCTCCCTTATTGACATTGAGGGCGAGGATGCGGGCCTGCTCATCGGGCGCCGGGGGGAGACCCTTCGTGCCTTGCAGTTCCTGGTGAACCTGGTCATGGCGCGGCGCACCGAGGGGAAAGGGCAGGTGGTGGTTGATGTGGAGCACTACAAGCAGCGCCGCCAGCAGGCCCTGCGGGAGTTGGCCCTGCGCGTTGCCGACCGGGTGGCCGCCGGCGGGCGCTCCATCACCCTGGAGCCGATGCCCGCCAGCGAGCGGCGCATCATCCACCTGACCCTGGCGCAGCACCCCAGGGTGAGCACTCAGAGCGTGGGGGACGGGGACGCCCGCAAGGTCACTGTGTTCCCACGCCGCGCCAGCCCCCGGCCTGGTGAGGTGGCCCGGCCTTCCCCAGCGGGGGAGCAGCCTGCCCCTCCTCCTGCAACGCCCGAAGAGCCCCCACCCCCGGCGTAGCCGATGCCCCCGCAGTTTCTGGCGGTGGGACACGTCACTCGGGACCTGGCGCCCCGCGGCTCCCGGCTGGGAGGCACCGCCGCCTATGGGGCCACGACGGCATCACGCCTCGGCCTCCAGGCAGCGGTGGTCACGGCGGTGAGCACGGATGTGGACGTGGTCGCTGGTTTGCCCGGCGTGACTATCCACGTTGCGCCCTCCCGGCAGACGACCACCTTTCAGAACACGTACCTCAAGGGGGGACGGGAGCAACGCCTGGTGGCGCTGGCGGACCCGATAACCCCGCAGGATGTCCCCTTGGCCTGGCGCGGGTGCCCCGCCGTGCTCCTGGGGCCCGTCGCCCGCGAGGTGGACGAGGCGTTGGCTGCGCTCTTCCCCGGGTCCTTCTTGGGAGTGACCCCGCAGGGGTGGCTCCGTCAGTGGGACGCCAGCGGTCGCGTGACGGCGGCCCCCTGGCCCATGGCCCAGGCGGTGCTCTCCCGCGCCAGCCTCGCCGTGGTAGCAGAGGACGACCTGCCGGACCCGGACGTTGCGGAGATGTGGGCTGCCTGGGTGCCGCTTCTGGTGATTACCAGGGGCCGTCGAGGCGCTCTCCTTCACTGGAAGGGGGGTTGGCATTCCGTGCCGGCTTTCCCAGCGAGGGAGGTGGACCCGACGGGGGCAGGCGATGTCTTCGCTGCGGCCATGCTGGTGTGCTGCAGTCAGGGCGCCGAGCCGCTGGAGGCGGCCCTTTTCGCCAGTTGCGCCGCCAGCCTGTCTGTGGCGGGGGTGGGCCTGGGGGGTATCCCCGACCTTGCTGCGGTCGAAGCCCGCCTGTGTGAAAGCCGACAGAGAGAAAGGAAAGACTCGTGAGGGGTGTGCTGGCCTCCCCCCGGGGAGTCGCGCTGCTGCCCCTGGTCCTGATGTTTCTGGGGCTCCTCCTTGCGTGGGGCTGGCGCTTGCTGGGTTGGCCCCTTGCCCCGGGCAAGCTACCGCCCCCTCAGCTCCTGGTGGCAGCCATCCTGGTCGGGGGAGCCCTGGTTGGGTTGCGGCAGCGGCTTCCGCCCTGGTCCTACGCGTGGCTGGCCCTGGCCCTGAGCAATCTGCGCCTGGTGGGCGTAGGGGTCCTGGTGGCTGTCTTCTTTGGGGACGGCCGCCGCCTCTTCGTTGGGGGCGAGGCCTTCTCCCAAGCCACCACCGCCCTGACCGTGGCCTCGGTCTTCCTGGCGCTCATGGTGGCGGTGGTGCTCACCTCCCGGGGAGTGCGGGATGCCCTCTTCTTCTTCGCCCTGTTCCTGGCCACCAAGCTGGTGAGTTTCCCCCTGTTGCTGGAAGGAAGCAGCGAGGAAGCAGCCCTCCGCGCGGGGCTGACGGGGGGACTGGCGCTCCTGGCGGCACTGGAGGGGCTTGCCCTGGGCTGGCTTCTCACCCTCTTCCTGGCATCTTCCCGGGCAGGCCGGTGGTGGCCGCTGTGGGCACTCCTGGCTCTGCTGGTGGTGGATGTGCCGCTGAAGTTCTGGTATTTCTTCCTCCAGCCTGACCTGGTAGGCTCACGTCCCTTGCATTCCTTCACCAACCTGGTCTTCAGCACGTGGCTCTATGATGCCGGGTTCTTCCTCATAACCCTGGTGGTGGTGCTGCTGTACACCGCCCTTCGGCCCAGAAAAGCATAGGGGTGGAAGTGGTCCTGGCTGCGCCCTAGAGACAACAAGCTATCCCAAAACAAGCCACGGC
>JACQUN010000025.1 GCA_016210285.1 Chloroflexota bacterium | reverse complement strand
GCACAGCATAACAGATCCGCCATGATATGTCAATACGTTCTCCTGTCACGACACTAGGAAGATGGCCATGGCTGCCTGCAACAGCAGCCTAATTTCGCCGTGAAGCGTGTTGTTCTCCTCTGCCTGGTGCAACATTCGCTCACGCCCCTCATAGTTTACAGGTTGTCAACAATGGTATAACATGATTTACAGGATGTCAAGTAGACGTGAGCGAACTAAGGTCAGAATACTGGAGTCCGCCCGCCGGTTGCTGGTAGAGCGCGGCTACTACGGGGTCGGATTGGAGGAGGTCGCCCGCGAGGCGGGCGTCTCACGCCAGGCAATCTACCTGCATTTCAAGTCGAAGGCGGATCTACTGGTGGCCACCGCTCAGCACGTTGATGAGATGGTCGGGGTTCACGAGATCCTGCGACCAGTACGCGAAGCCAAGACCGCTCTGGAGGCGCTCGATGAGGGGGTTGCGGCGTACGCGGCTATTGAGCCACATATCTACGAAGTGGCCAGCGTCATCTACGCCGCACGGCGATCTGACCCGGCAGCAGAGGCTGCCTGGCAGGACCGGATGGCCTTTCGTCGACAGAACATCAGGGGGGACATGGAAAGGCTCCGGGAAGAGGGGCGCTTGGCCGAAGGCTGGACCGTGGAGGAGGCGGCGGACTTCGTTTGGGCCCTCCTGTCTATGCACACCTATGAGTGCCTTGTCGTGGAGCGAGGTTGGCCTCTGGAGCGCTTCGTGCATCGCCTGCGCGAGATGCTGCGCCGCACCCTTGTCAAAGAACCGAGCGCCAATGGGTAGTGGTGTCTGGTTCGAATTCTTCTGGCGGGCCGTCCTGGATTCGAACCCCTCCACTACTCTACCATCATGCTGCAGTCCCGCTCAGGAGGGCTAACCTCGGCATGCGGACTCCTCACGACATCAGCCAGTGTTGTGGGGAGAACTTCACGACTATCGGAATCTCCAAAGCTGGCCAAGCTTAGGCAAGGATGAACGGGGCAACACTTTGAGACCAGCTCAGCGACAGTTACAACCCGGGGCTACGCCAGGCAGGTGGGGTCGCCGGCGCAGTGGACACTCTCGTCAGGCAGGGCCTTCGTCTCAAGCTGCACGGTGGCGTGGTCAATGCCGAACTCCTGCTTCAGACGGTGGCGCAGGCCGAGGAGGACACCCTGCTCCCCATCCAGCCCGTCCACCTTCGGGCTCAGCACGACATGTCCGCTCATGGCCACAAAGCCCGTGGTCAGGGTCCAGATGTGCAGGTCATGGACATCCTTAACACCTTGCAGCTCCATGAGCCGATCACGGATCTTGTACGGGTCAATATGCCTGGGCGTGGACTCCATGAGGATATCCACCGTTTGATGAATCAGCCGCCAGGCAGAAAACAGAATGATCAGGGTGATGACGATGCTGATGATCGGGTCAGCGAGATACCAACCCGTGAAGAGCATCACCAGGGCAGCCAGGATGGCCCCGCCGCTGCCCAAGGCGTCGCCGATGACATGCAGAAAGGCTCCCTGGACATTGAGGCTGGAGGCGCGCTGCCGGACAAGGATAAGTGCAGCGCCCAGGTTCACTCCCAACCCCAGGGTAGCGATGATGAGCATGGGGACGCTCTTGACGGCGGGCGGTGCCTGGATGCGGTGGTAGGCCTCCCAAACGATGTAGGCTGCGATGAGGCCCAGCAGAAGGCCGTTGCCCAATGCTGCCAGGATCTCCAGCCGATAGTAGCCCCAGCTCCGCCGCGCCGTGGCCGGGCGAATGCTGTACCAGCTTGCAGCCACAGCCAGAAGCAGAGCGGCCACATCGCTGGCCATGTGGCCCGCGTCGGCCAGCAGGGCCAGGCTGTGGGTCAGCAGCCCACCAGCCACCTCTACCACCATGAAAAGGGCAGTGAAGGCAAGAACCAGCGTCAGGGACTTGCGGCTGGCCCGTCTGCTCTCCCGACGCCCCGCCAGGTTCGCCGCCACAGCTTTCACCCGCCTTTCCAAGGCTTCCGAGTATCAGACTAATGCACCCTTCCCCATCTTTCAAGGGGGCTACAGGAGGCTTCACAGGGCTGCACGCTGGTGGAACCGCCCCGGGATGCGGCGCACCACACCAGCGGCAACGCCTGAAGGGGCCGCATCAGAGACCCGTGATCCTCAGCATGGACCGCTTGCCTTTGTAGACCCGGTTGATGTTCAGGAGCAGCGCGGTGAACTCCTCCAGATACCGGGCGCACTCCAGGCCGCCGGCATCCACCGCACGGGCGCCGTGGATGGCGTCAGCCAGGGGCATGACCGTCCGCTTGGCCTCCTGGTCGTCGGAGCAGAACAACACGTCGCACTCAATGGGGCGGTCAGTGACCAGGAGGTCCACCGCGCTGATGTGGTGGAAGGCCGCCACGACCCGGCTCTCAGGGAGCGCCTGCTGAGCCTGCTGGGCGGCGGACCCCTCCTCCACCGGCAGGGCCCGAGGACGCCCCTTGGGGAAGGCCAGGGGCGCGACCACGTCCACCACGATCTTGCCCCGGAGCTGCTCCCGCAGGCTCTGCAGGATGGCCTTGTGCCCCTCGTAGGGCACCGTGACGAAGACGACGGAGGCCAGGCGGGCAGCGTCGCTGTTCTCCGTCCCTGTGATCACTGCCCCGGCGGCCTTGGCCCTGAGCTCCTGAGCGGCGGCCTCGGCGCGGGCGCCCTCTCGTGAGCCGATGATGACCTCGTGCCCCACCAGGGCCAGGCGCAGCGCCAGGCCGCGGCCTTCTGGCCCTGTTCCCCCAACAAAAGCAAGCAGCATGGGCCTCTCCTTCGCTGGAACGTCACGAAAAGATATGCTACCACGAAAGCGTTCCCGCCTTCACACCTTTTTTGCTACAATTCCCATGAAGCCAGCCTGGGGCGCCCGAGCGGCCCCAGCAACGCCCCTGGAGAAGGGTGGCTATGACAACCCCTATCCGCCGGCAGTACCTGCGCGTCAAGAAGCAGTTCCCCAACGCCATTGTCCTCTTCCGCCTGGGTGACTTCTACGAGACCTTCGACGAGGATGCCCGGATCATGGCGCGGGAGCTGGAGATCACCCTGACCTCCCGGGAGATGGGGAAAGGGACGCGGATCCCCATGGCCGGGGTGCCCTACCACGCCCTGGACACGTACCTGGCCCGCCTTATTCGCAAGGGGTACAAGGTAGCCCTCTGCGAGCAGGTCAGCGATCCCGCCGCCTCCAAGGGCCTCGTCCAGCGGGAGGTGGTGCGGGTGGTGACCCCTGGCACCGTGGTGGAGCCCACCCTCCTGGAGCAGAAGGCGAACAACTACCTGGCCGCTGTGGTAGTGGCAGGCGATGAGGCAGGTCTGGCCTACGCGGACATCACAACCTCGGAGTTCGCCACGGCGCAGCTCAGCCTGGTGCATCTCCCCATGGAGCTGGAGCGCCTGGCCCCGGCGGAGCTCCTCATCTCGGAGGACGCCGAACCGCCCCCCGGCGCAGAGGGCATCGCCGCCGTGACGCGGCTCCCCCCTTCTGCCTTCGACTCCGAGATGGCCCGGGAGACGTTGCTCGAGCACTTTGGCGTGGCGACCCTGGAGGGGTACGGGTGTGCCGGGCTTCCCCTGGCAGTCCGCGCCGCCGGGGCCATCCTCCACTACCTGCGGGAGACCCAGCGCGCCGCGCTGGGCCAGCTTGCCTCATTGCGCACCTCTTCCCTACAACACTACATGACCCTGGACCCCCAGACCCGACGCAACCTGGAGATCTTCCAGGGCAGCCGCCCTTCCAGCAGTGGAGCATCCCTTCTCCACGTCCTCGACCGGACACGCACCCCTATGGGGGGACGCCTTCTGAGGCGCTGGCTGGGCCAGCCTCTCCTGGACCTGGCAGAGCTTCAACAGCGCCTGGACACCGTGGAGTGGTTCTTCCGCAGCTCCATCCGGCGGGAGCGGACGGTGGCGGCCCTTGCCCGCGTCGGCGACCTGGAGCGGCTGGTGAACCGCACCAAAAGCTGCGTCGCCACGGCCCGGGAGGTGGTCGCCCTGGGTCACAGCCTCGCAGTCGTGCCAGAGATCGTGGCGGTGTTGGCCGAGGACCCTGCTGCAGCAGGCTGGCTCCGGGAGCGCCTGCATCCCTGCGCCGAGGTGGTCGGGCTCATCACCAGGGCGCTGGAGGAGGAGTCAGCCACCCCAGTGGGAGAGGGTGGGGTCATCAAAGAGGGCTTCTCCCAGGAACTGGACGAGCTGCGCCTGGCAGCCCGCAATGCGCGGGCATACATCGCCGGCCTGGAGCGCAAGGAGCGGGAGCGATCCGGCATCGGCTCCCTGAAGGTAGGATACAACAAGGTCTTCGGCTACTACATCGAGGTGACCAAGCCCAACCTCTCCCGCGTGCCCGCCGACTACCTGCGCCGCCAGACCCTGGTCAATGCCGAGCGGTTCATCACCCCGGATCTGAAGGAGTACGAGTCCCTTGTCCTCAACGCCCAGGAGCGAATGGCGGAGCTGGAAGGCGCCCTCTTCCGGCAGGTGTGCCGGCAGGTGGGAGAGGAGGCGCCGCGCATCCTGGCCACCGCGGACGCTCTGGCCCAGGTGGACGTTTTCTGCGCCCTGGGGGAGGTCGCATCCCGATACGGCTATGTGCGTCCCGTCTTGACTGAAGGGGACCGAATCGAGATCAAGGCCGGGCGCCACCC
This sequence comes from Chloroflexota bacterium, assembly GCA_016210285.1. The sequence continues at coordinate 2,357 of JACQUN010000025.1, read as the reverse complement.
CGTGGTGGAGCGGGCACTGCCACCAGGCACCTTCGTACCCAACGACACGGTCCTCTCTCCAGAGGAAGGCCAGCTTGTCGTGCTCACCGGACCGAACATGTCGGGGAAGTCCACATACATCCGTCAGGTGGCCCTCATCGTCCTCATAGCTCAGATGGGGAGCTTCGTCCCTGCAGACGCCGCATCCATCGGGCTGGTGGACCGGGTCTTCACCCGCGTGGGCCTTCACGACGACCTGACCACAGGGAAGTCCACCTTCATGGTGGAGATGGTGGAGACGGCGCAGATACTGAACCACGCGACGCCACGCTCCCTCATCATCCTGGACGAGATCGGGCGGGGGACCAGCACCTACGACGGCCTGGCCATCGCCCGCGCGGTGGCAGAGTATATCCATAACCATCCCCGTCTGGGCTGCAAGACGCTCTTTGCCACCCACTACCACGAGCTCACCGGCCTGGCGCGCACCCTGCCTCGGGTACGCAACTACAACGTGGCGGTGACAGAGGAGGGTAGCCGGGTCATCTTCCTCCACCGCATCGTCCCAGGGGGCGCGGACCGCAGCTACGGCGTCCACGTGGCGCAGCTTGCGGGACTCCCGAGGCCGGTCATCCACAGGGCCTGGGAGGTGCTGCGGGAGCTGGAGGTCCAGGCCAAGGGGGATGGAGCGTTACGGCGCACCGCCACCGCCAAGAGCGCCGCTGCCCAGCAGCTCGCCCTCTTCCCTCCAGTGTTCCCGCCTGTGCTGGAAGAGGTGGCGAAGCTGGACATCAACTCCCTGACCCCGCTCGAAGCCCTCAACAAGCTCTACGAGCTTCAGAAAAAGGCTCAGGAGTTGGCGGATAGCTCCACTCCCGGTGGCTAGGGCCTCCTCCCCTTTCCAGGCAAGAGTCGGCTCGAAAAAACATGAGGCCTGTCGCCAAGGTGTAGGTGACAGGCCTCAGCAGCTCTCACGCATCCAGTGCTCACCCCCTGCTCACCCCTACACCAGCCCACGCCGTCGGTGCTGCAGCGCCTCGGCCAGGTGGGCGACCGTGATGGTCTCGGCCCCCGGCCAGGTCGGCGATGGTATGAGAGACCCTATACCCGCTCAAACTCGTCTCTGGGAATCCCCGGGTCGCGCAGGATCGCGCTGATTGTACCTGCCTTGAGATCTTTCCTGCCCCAGTTGGGGATTGTTGTCCTCGCATGGGTGGAGATGTTTATCCAGATTTCATGATCGCCTTTGGCTCTTCGGTCAAGTTCACAGCCCAATCGCCGCAGCTTGCGAATCAGTTCTCTGCAGGTCAAACTGCGACTAGCACCTCGCTCAAAGTGCGCGTGCCGACTACCTCCTGGCCCGCTGCTTCAACGTCTGGAGGAAGAGAATCCCCTTTGTCTCTGTAGGACTCAATGAACGCTGTGGCTACACTCTGGAGATTCTCCAGAGCCTCTGCGGCCGTGTCTCCCCATGCACGGCAGCCTGGAAGGACTGGAATCTCCGCCATGTACTTACCCTCGCCATGCTCATTGGGCTCATGCATCACAAAGGGTAATTTGTACAGCTTCATGGTCTCTTCTCTCTTGCGTGGGATGCCTTACCAGTCATTGTATCATTCGGGACCCTACCCCAGCCCGCGCTGGCGGTACTGCAGCGCCTCGGCCAGGTGGGCAGCGCCCATGTGCTCTACGCCTGCCAGGTCTGCGATGGTATGAGTATCTTACAAGGGAACCTTATCGAGCGGCATGTTTTCAATGCTAACGTTAAGAAGCGACGTCAGCCCCAGCCTCTCAGTAGCATCCAGGATTTCGATGCCAACAATGTGGCCTTCCTCATCCAAGTCAATGGTCACACCCTCTTCCACATCCATGGTGTCAGCGGGCTTCACATCCCTGAGCAGGATATACAGAGCGTCCACTTCCTTGTCATATTCAATCTTCATGCTTCCTCCTGCCTATGGTCTTCGCCTGGGGGTTACAGTGACCACAACAGTTCGGCGTTGCTCTTCCTTGCCCAACAAACAGGGTAGGTGACCCGTATGAGCCGTCCCTCCACCATTCTAACAGCATTCCTCCGCCCCTTGACGCTCTCCAACAATTGGTCTGGGTGACTCAAAACAGCTATGATGTCTTCTTCGGAAATCCCGTGGCGGTGCATCCTCCGCCTGGCATGTCGGCTCACGTATAGGGGTTTTATCATCCCAGCACCCGCGGCCGGTACTGCAGCGCCTCCGCCAGGTGGGCAGCGCCAATGTGCTCCGCACCCGCCAGGTCCGCTATGGTGCGGCTGAGCTTCAGTATCCGGTGGAAGGCCCTGGCCGAAAGCTGGAACTGCTTCATGGCCATCTGGAGCAGGGACTGGGCCTGCGGCTCCACCT
>JACQUN010000027.1 GCA_016210285.1 Chloroflexota bacterium | reverse complement strand
GTACAGGCCGGCGGAAGTCGCCCACCGGTTTGTCATGCCGAGCGAAGCGAGGCATCCCCCTCACCGCTTGGGAGACCCTTCGCTTCGCTCAGGGTGACAATCGAAAGACCCTGGGGGATAACCCCTGTTGGCTGCAACCGCTTCCAGCCTGTGGTAGAATAGCATCGGCTACTGCACATAAATCAGGGGAGCCATGAACGCACAGGTTGAGGCCTTCCTGAACCACCTGGCAGTGGAAAAGGGCTTCTCCCCCCACACCATCGCTGCCTACCGCCATGACCTGCAGCAACTGGTAGAGTTCCTGGAGCGCCCAGGGAAGCCCCCGGCGTGGGCTCACGTGGGGCTGGAGGAGCTCTCGCAGTTCATCCTTCATCTGCAGGACCAGAGCTACGCCCACACCACCCTGGCGCGCAAGGTTGCCGCCATGAAGTCCTTCTTCAACTTCCTCGTAGAGGAGGGGGTTGTCGCCTCCGCACCGACCGAGGCCATCACCTCCCCCAAGGTGGGCAGAAGTCTCCCAAGGCCCCTCACCGAGGAGGAGGTGCTACGACTAGTGGAGGCGCCCGCGGACGACCATGCGCCCGAGTCGCTGCGAGACCGGGCGATGCTGGAGCTGCTCTATGCCACAGGGATGCGGGTGAGCGAGCTGGTGTCCCTGAACATGCAGGATGTCCACCTTGCCGAGGGTTTCGTGCGCTGCATGGGCAAGGGCTCCAAGGAACGGCTCATCCCCATCCATCCCCAGGCGGCGCAGGCGGTACAGGAGTACCTGCAAGGCGGGCGGGGGCAGATCACGAGCCACCAGGAGGAACGGGCCCTCTTCCTGAACCGCTGGGGGGAGCGCCTGACCCGCCAGGGCTTCTGGCTGATCCTGAAGGGGTACGCTTCCAGAGCGGGAATCACCAGCCCGGTGACCCCACATACGATTCGACATAGCTTTGCGACCCATATGCTTCGCCACGGGACGTCCCTGCGGCAGGTGCAGGAGTGGCTCGGCCACGCCAGCATCGCCACGACGCAGGTGTACACCCACCTGACCAGTGAGCACCTGCGGGAGGAGTACGAGCGGTCCCACCCGCGCGCCGGGTAGTCCGCCCTTTCCGGGTCTCGTGCTGTTACCCTCGAAATAGACTCTGAACCCGAAAGCGGGTGTCCAGAGGTGGGCCCATGCGTGTGGCCGTGGGCAGCGATGCGAAGAACGTCCTTGCCGACGTGGTGGTATCGTATCTGGTGCAACGGGGCATTGAGGCGGAGCTGCACGGCGCCTTGCGGCCGGGCGACGACGCCAACTGGCCCACCGTGGCTACCGCAGTTGCGAAACGAGTAGCTCAGGGGACGTGCCAGCAGGGCATCCTGTTCTGCTGGACCGGCACAGGGGTCAGTATCGCCGCCAACAAAATCCCGGGCGCAAGGGCCGCCCTCTGCGCCGACGCCGCCACCGCCGCAGGGGCACGGCGTTGGAATGACGCGAATATCCTGTGCATGAGCCTGCGGCTGACCTCTCCAGAGGTGGGCAAGGAGATCCTGGAGGCCTGGCTGACCGCCACCCCCGAGGAGAGCGAGCGCGAGAACATCCAGCGAGTGAAGGCGCTGGACCGGGGGCAGAGTGGCCCTGGATAGGGCAGGAAGGGGAAGGCAGGGCCCCGCGCTATGCGTGGAGGGACTGAGGAATACGCTCCCAAGGGAGGTGGACCATGCCGGTGGTTACCATCAACGGCCAGATTGGAAGCGGAGCCCGCCCCATCGGGATAGAGGTAGCGCGGACCCTGGGGGTGGACTATGTGGACCGGCTGATCCTGGCGGAGGCAGGGAAGCGCGTGGGCGCCACCGTGGCCGCCCTGGCAGAGAAGGAGCAGCGGACCCGAACCTTCGGCGACCGCCTGGCCCGGGTGGTCCAGACGGCCCTGGAGCGATCCGCCGTAGCCGGGACAGGGGGAGACCCCTTCTTCGGCCCTGGCGTGGACGCACTGGTGCTGCGCCCCTACCCTGAGGGGGCCCACGAGCCTATCACCCGCGCCCAGGAGCTGGACGACCTCCGTTTCTTCCAGGTCCTTAGCGAGGTCATCCGGGACCTGGCCAAGACAGGAAACGTCGTGCTGATCGGGCGGGGGGCCAACCTGATCCTGCAAGGATGGCCCAGGGCCCTCCACGTGGGAATCGTATCTTCCACGAAGCAGTGCGTCGAGGCCATCATGCAGCGGGAGCACCTGGACCGAGCGGCGGCGGAGCGCTTCGTGACCGAGCAGGAGAAGGCCCGGGTAGTGTACTTCCGCCGCTTCTTCAAGACCCATCCCGATGACCCGCACAGCTACCACATGGTGCTGAATACCGCCCTCCTCAGTTCCACCCGGGTGGTCGAGGCCATCGCCTCAGCGGCGCGCAGCATGGCCGAGGGATGACAGCTCCCATGCAAGCCATCAGCCCCAGGGGGACCGGCCTTGCGCGGTGCGCTACGCCCAAAGGGGCAACCCCACCTCCGCCCGAAACCGACGCCCTGGGGCCGTGGTGAGGCCAAGACTGCCCCAACCCTGAGCTTGAAGGAGAAACCAGAATGCCCAGAAAGTCGCGCCGGAGCCCGGCGAGGCGGGCCCAGGCAGTCAGAAGACACCGTCCCGTCGGGACGATTGCCCCCAGCCCCTCCCCTGCCGAAGCGACCCCAGAGGCCCAGCCAGCCGCCCCAGAGCAGGCCAGCGCACCGCCTCGGCCCGCCAGGCCCAGGGTAATAGCACGTCCTGCGCCCTCAGCGCCCAGGGCGGGCCAGCCTGCCCCCCACAATCCCCTGCTAGCAAGGGAGCTGCAGCGCATCGGCCTTGTCAGCGGGTTGGCGCTGGTAGTCCTTGTGGTCCTGTACTTCGTTCTCAAGTAGCCGGCGGTGTTGCCCCTTGCTCGCTCGTTGGGAGCGCGTCGCTCCTGGCACAGCTCTGCGGGCTGGCCGTGGGCGGAGGCACGACTCCCGCTGCATCCTTCTCAGGAGCTGGGTCTGAGCATTGCCCGCACGCGAGCTTCAAGCCCGGGTGCTACAAGAGAGGAGCTATGGACCCCCACGGGGCTGGTTCCCACGAGCGCCTCAAAGCTGTGCCAGAGAAGCCCGGCGTCTATCTCTTCCGGGACGCCTCGGCCCAGGTCCTCTACGTAGGCAAAGCCTCCAGCCTGCGGCAACGGCTCAGGGCGTATTTCAGCCCCCACGGGCCTCTGGACCCCAAGATACGGCGCATGGTGCAGCGGGCCGCCGACTTCGAGTTCCTGGTCACCCACTCCGAGAGCGAGGCCCTGATCCTGGAGAACACCCTCATCAAGCGCCACCGGCCTCCCTACAACACCCGCCTGCGCGACGACAAGACCTATCCCTACATCAAGATTGACCTGAAGGAAGAGTTCCCGCTGGTCTATATCACCCGGCGGGTGGCCAACGACGGCGCCCGCTACTTCGGCCCCTTCGCCAGCGCAGGGTCAGTCCGCCGCGCTCTGGACCTGCTGAAGCGGCTCTTCCCCTACCGCTCCTGCACCAAGCCCATCACCGGGCACGACCCCCGTCCATGCCTGGAGTACTTCATCCACCGCTGCGCGGCACCCTGCACGGGACTCGCCGGCAGGGAGGAGTACCAGGAGATCATCCAGCAGGTCATTCTCTTCCTGGAGGGCAGGACGGAGGCGGTGCTGCGCCAGCTCCAGGACCGGATGCACGAGGCAGCCGAGCGGTTGGAGTTCGAGCGCGCCGCAACACTTCGGGACCAGGTCCAGGCCATCCAGCGGGTCCAGGAGGAGCAGAAGGTGGTCACCCTGCGCCAGGAGGACCTGGACGCTGTTGCCCTGGCTCAGGGCCGCGACGAGGCATGGGTCGAGGTCTTCTTCATCCGACGTGGCAAGCTCATCGGGCGGGACCACTTCATCATGGAGGGGACCCAGGGCGAATCCCCCAGCCGGGTCCTCTCGGAGTTTGTCAAGCAGTTCTACGACCGAGCGTCATTCGTCCCCCCCCTGCTCCTGCTCCAGCATCCCCTTCAGGAGGCAGAGCTTATCCAGACCTGGCTCCAGCAGCGCCGCGGGGGGCGGGTGGCCCTCCGAACACCGGCCCGGGGCGAGCGGAGGAAGCTGGTGCGGATGGTGGCGGAAAACGCCGCCGAGGGGATAAAAGCGGCGCGGGTGAAGCTCCTGGCCGAAGGGGATGCCCTGGAAGGGGCGATGCGAGAGCTTCAGGAGGCGCTGAGCCTGCCGCGCCTCCCCAGCCGCATCGAGTGCTATGACATCTCCAACATCCGTGGCACCGACGCCGTGGGAAGCATGGTGGTCTTCGAGGGGGGGAAGGCAAGGTCAGCCCACTACCGCCGCTTCAAGATCCGCACCGTCCAGGGCATTGACGACTACTCCATGATGCAGGAGGTGCTGAAGCGACGCTTCCGAAGGCTGGGGGCTTCCCTGGGCAAGGCCACCCCTCCTGTAGCCCAGGCGGAAACGCCACCGGAAGCTGCGGGCCCCGCCGCTCCCCACAGGGACAGCGAGGCGTGGGGCATCGTCCCCGACCTGGTGCTCATTGACGGGGGCAAGGGACATCTGTCCGCCGCCCTTCAGGTCTTCCTTGAGCTGGGCATCGGCACCGACGCTGTCCCCCTGGCAGCCATCGCCAAGGAGCAGGAGGAGTTGTTCGTCCCCAGTGTTCCCGAACCCATCATGCTGCCCCGTACCTCCCAGGGCCTTTACCTGGTGCAGCGGGTGCGGGATGAAGCCCACCGCTTCGCCATCACCTACCACCAGAAGCTACGGTCCCGCCGCCAGACCCGCTCAGGGCTGGACCTGGTCCCGGGCATCGGGCCAAAGCGCAAGCGGCTCCTCATGCGGCGCTTCGGCACCATCAAGGCCATCAAAGCGGCCACGATAGAGGACCTGGCTGCCATCCCTGGCATGACCCACACCCTGGCCGTAAAGCTGAAGGAGCAGCTATAAGGGGACCGCCTCCACCGCCAGCTTGAGCCGCTGCCGCACCTGCCAGAGGAGCATGGAGGCGTCCCCGCGACGGTGCGGCTTCAGGCCTCGGCGACCAATGAACTCCCGCAGCTCCCCCACCGAGGAGGGAGTCGCCACGCCCCCATCGGGCAGCGTGATCCGGGGGAGATGCGTGATGAACCAGCGGACCCGCCTGCCCCCACCCGACTCCGGCCCCTCAGCAATGCCACGCAGCGAAGGCCCGCTCGCGGGCTGGAGCCCTCCCCGATGGGACTCGCCCTCCGACGGGATCAATTCCCCGGGCGCCGCGCCCCCCCGTCCGTCCAGCTCGCGGTGCAGCGTCTCCAGCAGTTGGATAGCGACCTGAAGATACTGAGGCGTCTCAGGGACCCGCAGCAGGGTCTGGCCGAAGGACACTTCCAGCATGAGAGCACCTCCCCCATACCGCTGCATGGTAGCGTCTCGCGACGTCCCGAGTCAACAGCGTGAAGGAGGCGCGCACAGCCTGTCAAGGAGCACGCATCAAGCCCCCTGGGGTAGGTCGGGGTTGCATCAGCGGAAAGGTCACTTTCATGGTACAATTTGCCAACAGGCTTCGGGCACGAGGGTTGCGAAGGGCGCCGCTGCCCGAAGGGGGAGACCCTGGGGACGGCTAGTGTCCTGAGTTGCTAATTCGTTGAATAAATGCAGCGACTGTTGGGCAGCCCCATTCATGGTTCGACAAGCTCACAACGAATGGAGAACCCTAATCCGCTCGCCCTGAGCTTTTCGAAGGGTGGCTGGGAATATGCATTTTCTTCTAACTCAGGACACTAGAAAGAGGTAGTGGAGTGGCTACTGCTGAACGGCTGGCCTTGCTGAGCTCCGACGGCGCATTCGTTGTTGACCAGGCGTTGCGCATTGTGGCGTGGAACCAGGCGGCAGAAGCCCTCATGGGGTACCGCCCAGATGAAGTGGTGGGGCAATCCTGCTACAAAGTGCTGGCTGCGGTCACCCAGGACTTGAAGCCCATCTGCACCCCCCAGTGTGCCGGCCTCCACTGCTTCCAGCAGGGGTGCCCCTACAGCGCACGGGCAGCCCTTTGCCGCACCAAGGATGGCCGCAGGGTGCTGGCGAGCATCAGCAGTCTCCTGCTGCCCGAAGAGCTCCGTAAGGAGGGTGCGCTGGCGCTCATCTTCCTCCGCCCGGTGGAAAGCCCGTCCTCCCCCGGGCACGCCGACCAGACCCTTCAGGCCTACACCCTGGGGCGATTCCAGGTGTACCGAGGCGGCGTGGAGGTGCCCATCCGCGGCTGGCGGCGGCAGCAGGCGGTCACCGTGCTCAAATACCTCGTCACGCACCGGGGCAGGCCCGTGCACCGCGAGGCGCTTCTTGAGCTGCTCTGGCCCGACATCTCCCTGGAGAGCGGCCGGCAGCGGCTCAAGGTCGTCCTCTACGCACTCCGGAAGGGGCTGGGAAACAGCCCCGCTCAGGAGACCCCGAGCTACCTGGTGAACGAAGGGGACTGCGTGGTCCTGGCCACCAGCTCCCTCTGGGTGGATGCGGACAGCTTTGAAACCCTCTACCAGCGGGGGCGACAGCAGGAGAGGGAGGGGTCCCTGGACCAGGCCATCACCAGCTACACCCAGGCCCGGACCCTGTACCGCGGAGACTACCTGGAAGAGGAGCGGTACACCGACTGGTGCAGCCTGGAGCAGGAACGCCTGAAGGAGTTGTACCTCACCCTCCTGGTTCGCCTGGCGCATCTCTACGGAACCTCTGGGGGATACGAGGAAGCGGCATCCGCCTGCCGGGAGGCGCTCCTCCGGGACTCCTGCCGGGAAAGCATCCACCGAGACCTCATGACCTATCTATGGAAGGCTGGACGCATGGCTGAGGCCGTCAACCAGTATGCCCTCTGCCGCCAGATTCTGAGTCAACAGATCGGCGTTGAGCCGATGCCCGAGACCCAGAGCCTCTACGAGCGCATCCTCGCACAGGGGATGCCCTCTCGCTAGGCCACCGGGCTGCCACCACCGCGTCACTCCTGTGTCACCATCCCTTGCGGAAGTGGACATATCCGGGATGCGTTGACAGGAGGCGGGGTATGCGGACAGGAAAGGCGCGCCTGGGTTGACTGAACACGCCGGCCCCACTGGCCTGGCCGAGCGGCTCGTTGCACCAGAGGCGAGGATTCAGCAGCCCAGTGTGTCTCGGTGTGTCTCCGCGCACCTGAAGCCCCTGCAACCCCTGCTGAGAGAACCAAGCCCCAGCCCATCGTGCCGCTCTCCCGCGCCCCCACCCTTGTGATTTGTGTCACCATCATGTCACCCCACTATGCCACAGTAGCTGCTGGTGGCCCACGGAAGGGGTCGCCCGGGGATACCGACGGCGGGCACCCCGGCGGAAATGTCCGTGGTCACCCTGGCTCGACTCCCAATCCTCCTGGTGGTGCTCAAGGCCCTATCGGAGCGTTGGCGTGGAAAGCGGGACTCTCTGCCCTTCGGGGGCTGCTGGCCCCCACTCCTTCATCATTCGGCTGTGGCTGGAGCCCCATTCATCACCACCGGGCCCGGAGTGGCGATGGCACGTGTGCCATGTCCAGAGTGGCGGGGAGGGGCACTTCCGCACCCTGTCCAGCGTCCTTCTCTTCATCGAGCAGAAGGCTCGCGTCCCCGGCCCCCAGTACCGGGAGAGCGAGCACGTCCACGAAGAGGACATCTCGAAACGCTAGGAGATGGCCATGGAGCAAAAGAGGATCACCCGAAGAGATCTCCTGAAGGCTACGGGAGGCGCCCTGGCGGGAGCGGCTGCCCTTGAGGCCCTGCGCTCTCTGGAAGCAGAACCCGCCCTGGCCGGGCGCACGTTGCTTCCCGCGGGGCAGCAGACCAACCCCCTGGGGTCATATCCCGACCGGAACTGGGAAGAGGTGTACGGCAACCAGTACGCCTATGACAGCACCTTCACCTGGGTGTGCTCCCCCAACGACACCCACGCCTGCCGCCTGCGCGCCTTCATGCGCAACGGCGTTGTGCTGCGCTCCGAGCAGAACTACGACTATCAGCGCTACCAGGACCTCTATGGCAACACGGCCAGCTCCTCATGGAACCCCCGGGGCTGCAAGAAGGGCTACACCTTTCACCGCCGGGTCTATGGGCCCTACCGCCTCAGGTATCCCCTCATGCGCAAGGGCTGGAAACAGTGGGCCGACGACGGGTTCCCGGAGCTCACCCCGGCAACCCGCTCCCAGTACCGCTTCGATAGCCGTGGCCAGGACGAGCTGCTGCGGGCGAGCTGGCAGGAGGCCCAGGACTACGTGGCGCGGGCCATGATCGCCATCGCCCGGCGCTACAGCGGCGAGGAGGGCAAGCAGCGCCTGCTGGCCCAGGGCTACCCGGAGGAGATGCTGACCTGGTGGGAGGGTGCTGGCACCCGCACCATGAAGTTCCGCGGGGGCATGGGGCTCCTGGGAGTCATCGGGAAGTACGGCATGTACCGCTTCTCCAACATGATGGCGCTCCTGGACAGCCACGTGCGGGGCGTCGGGCCGGACAAGGCCAAGGGAGGCCGCAACTGGTCCAACTACACC
>JACQUN010000026.1 GCA_016210285.1 Chloroflexota bacterium | reverse complement strand
GCCCAACAGTCGCTGCATTTATTCAACGAATTAACAACTCAGGACACTAGGGGTTACCGCCCCGTGAACACGGGCTTGCGCTTCTCCACGAAGGCGCGCGCGGACTCCTCAAAGTCCTCGCTGAGGTGCAGGTTCAGGGCGCCGGTGTACAGGTTCGCCTGTTGGAGGAAGGGGAGGACCGTGTGGCGGGCAACTCGAACCGTGGAGCGTACTGCCAGAGGCGGGTTCTCAAGGATGCGCTCTGCCAGGCGCTCTGCCCCGGCGACATGCTGGCCCACGGAGGTCACGCGGTTGACCAGCCCCAGGCGATAGCCTTCCTGGGCGCTGAGGTGCTCCCCGGTCAGGGCTACCTCTGTAGCCACCTTGGACCCCGTCCAGAACCAGGCCCGCGCCCACAGGTTCGCGCCCGAAAGCCCCCGCTTGATCTCGGTGATGGCGAACCTGGCGTCCTCTGAGGCGACGATGAGGTCGCACTCCATAGCCAGCGCCATGGCCTGTCCCAGGCAGTAGCTGTGGACTGCGGCGATGACCGGCTTCCAGTGGATAGTATTGGCCAGGTAGCCTCCAGCGCGGCGGATTCTCCCCGGACCGCCCTGTCGGGCACGCTCCTCCCGGGATGTCCCGTGGAAGCGCTCCTTGACATCGGCCCCAGCCGAGAAGCACCTGCCCTTGCCCGAGAGGATGGCCACCCATGCCTCGTCGTCGGCATCGAACTCGTCCAGCGCCTCACCCGTCTCGCGGTCCTGGGTGTTGTTGAAGGCGTTGAGGGACTCCGGGCGGTTGAGGGTGATATAGGCGATCCTTCCCTTGCGCTCATAGAGAACGGTCTCGTAGGCCATGGCACAACACCTCCCAAGCTTGTACTGGCTTCTTCCAACGACTCTGCCGGCGTTGCTTCACAGGCAGCCTCTTCTTGTGTCGGGCGTCCCCCGACTGGCGATATGGTACTCCACCGGCCCCGCTTCGTCGAGGGGTTGAGCGTCCCCGGCCGGATCCGTGCGGCATCATGGGGGATTGTCCGATGCGCCACCTCAGTCCGCCGGCTCACGCCCAGGGCCTCCCCGATGTTGGGGTTCACGTCAAACTGGGCCTGGGAGCCCTGGTGCGTGCCGCAGCCCATGCCTACCCCCTTCCTCTGCCGTTTCGAGAGATATTCGAGCGGCACCCCCCTGTTCGCCACCAGTGCTATAATGCAGCCGCACAAGCTACCACGCCCCTCGACGAGGCCCTGCACGCCTCCAGGGGCGCGGGCAGGAGGTTGGCCATGCCTACGCCGGAGCTACACTTTGGGGCGGTGCTGGGGCGAGGCGATGAGGAGGTGGCGGAGCAGGCGCAGCGGCTGGAGGAGCTGGGGTACGAGTACGTTGCCAGCGGCGAGCACTACATGCGGGGCAACCCGCCCACCCCCACCGGCGCCGCCCTCCCTGCCATGGCGGTGGCCGCCGGCGCTACCAGGCGTATCCGTGTGGTCTCCACTATCCTCCTGGCGCCCCTGTACCAGCCTGTGATGCTGGCAAAGCTCACGAGTACGCTGGACATCGCTTCCAGAGGCCGCCTGACCCTGGGCGTCGGCGTAGGTGGCGAGTTCCCGGTGGAGTTTGAGGCGCTGGGGGTTCCGGTGAAGGAGCGGGGCGCCCGTGCCAACGAGTGCCTGGGGCTGCTCAAGAGGCTGTGGACCGAGGAGCATGTGACCCACGACGGACGCTTCTACCATCTCAACGACGTGACCCTCAAGCCGCCTCCCTACCAGAAGCCACACCCGCCCATTTGGGTGGCGGGGCGCCGGGAGGGGGCGATGCGCCGCACCGCCAGGTACGCCGATGGCTGGCTCCCCTATTTCTACAGCCCGGAGCGCTACCAGGAGAGTGTGGCCCGCATCACCCAACTGGCGCAGGAGGCGGGGCGGGACCTCTCCGGCTTCCAGTGGGCCCACTATGCCTTCATCTCCATCTACGACACGAAGGAGGAGGCGGCCCGCATCGCCGCCGCGCGCCTGGGCGGGCGGTACAGCTCCCGCGCCGACATGATTTCCCTCGTGGGAGGGTACTGCATCGTGGGGCCGGCGAAGGAGTGCATCAAGCGCATTGAGCAGTATGTGGAGGCGGGAGCCCGCATCCTCATCTTCGCCTGGTCCGGCGAGCCCAAGGACGTGCAGCGGCACATGGAGGTCACCGCCAGGGAGATCATCCCCTACTTCAGAAGATAGGCCCTCCCGCGCACTACAGGGTGGCAGCAAGCTCTGTCCGGGGAACATCCCCAGCGGTGACGAACTTCGTCTCCGCAACGGGCAGCAAAGGGCTTGACAAGATGCTGAGCCACCGATACAGTGAGGCCAACACGTGGTCAGGGGGTGAGCCGTGACGGGAAGAGCGATGCGCCTCTTGGTCAGGGGAGCAGCCCTGCTCCTCTTGGTGGTGCTCCTGACCGCCGTGGCGTGTAGAGGCGCGCCAGAGGCCAAGCCTGCTGCCGCGCCAACTCCGGCAACGGCGCCAGCAGCGCCGGCGGGAGCAGCTTCGGTGCCGACCCCGACCCCCGCCCGCCCCGCCGCCTTGGTGGCTACTCCATCCCCTGCAACCGCTCCGGCCCCTGCGGCGACAGCACCCGCCCCGGTTGCGCCTGCGGAGGCAAGGAAGCGAGCCCTGCTTGGGGCGATCTCTCAGGACGACGTCAAGGGGGCCAAGTACGGCGGCACCGTCAGGGTCTTCCTGTACACGGCGGACCCAGACCTGGCCCCGGCCCAGACCAACCCCGCCTCTGAGGAGGCCATGCAGGGGCTGTACAGCAAGCTCCTGATGTGGAACCCCTTCAACCCCTCGGAATCAATTCCCGACCTGGCAGAGCGGTGGGAGGTGGACCCCACCGGCAGTATCTACACTTTCTACCTCCGCAAGGACGTCAATTGGCACGATGGAACCCCCTTCACCGCCGCCGACGTGGTGGCCACCTACGAATACTCAGCGGAACTCTGGAAGAAGTTTGGCCAGGGGAGGCGCTGGGGAGGCTTCCTTTCAGATGTCTACCAGTCCTCCCGCGCCGTGGACAACTACACCCTTGAGGTGAAGCTGCAGTACCCCTTCGCCGACTTCATCGCTCTTGTCTCCTCCTCTCAGCTCCGTATCGCCCCCAGGCACAAGATTGAGCGCTTCAAGGGGAGGACCAGCTATGAGCCCCTCTTCACAGGGGACGATAACCCTCCCGTCGGGACGGGACCCTTCAAGTACAAGAAGTGGACTCTGGGCGTGAGCATTGAGGCCGTCCGCAACGACAACTATTACAGGAAGGACCCCTTCGGCAGGAAGCTGCCGTACCTTGACGGGTACAACGGCACGGTGATGGTGGACAAGTCCCTCCAGTTCGCCGCCTTCATGGCAGGCCGTCTGGATGTGTGGCCCGTTTTCCCTGTCATGACGACAGACGAGAAGGACCAGATGGTCAAGCGCATGGGAAGCAAGATCCGCGTTCTTGAAGGGACTACTATACTGCATATGACGACCTGGTTCAACCTGCAAAAGCCCCCGACCAACAACCCGGACTTCCGCCGGGCCATCTCCCTGATTCTTGACCTGGAGGATATGAAGGAACGGGTTGACCAGGGCCACGGCAACATGGGGTACATCCTGGACCCCGTTGCCTTCCCGGACTATGTCCTGCCCGAGGCGGAGATGAAGAAGGCCCAGTGGCTGGCGCTGAGCAGGAGCGAGGCGCTTGCCGAGGCCCGCCGGCTGCTGGCCAAGATCGGGTACCCCACGCCTCAGGACGTCCCTGAGCTTCTCGTCATGGCCCAGTCCTCGGCCCCGTTCAACCGAAGGGGCGAGGTCACCGGGGCACAGCTCACCGCCTTCGGCATCAGGAACCGGGTAGAGATCTATCCCCCAGCGGTAACCTTTGCAAAGGGGAGGGAAGGGGCCTTTGACCTCTGGGCCATGGGGCTGGGCACCACCGTGATGTATCCCCTCAACACCCTGGACCAGAACTACATGACTGAACAGGACGCGTACCCGCCTGCTCGCTGGGTTACCCCCACAGGCGAGACGGCGTCTGGTCAAAAGAAGATACGCGCCTTCTACGACAAGGCGCTGCGGGAGATAGACCCCCTCAAGCGGAGGGACCTCATCTGGGATATTCAGCGCGTTCTCTACTTTGAGGATACGCCCAAACACCCCGTAGGCTACCCGATGACCTGGGTGCCGGTGTGGAGCTACGTGAAGGGCTACTACGTGGGTGCAGGTCTGTATGAGGGGCAAGCCCGCATCTACGCGTGGCTCGACAAGTGACAGGTTGAGAGGCCGTGCCTCGTGGGCGGCCCGGCGCCAGTGCCCTTGTGGACCTCCCCCAGGACAGGGGCGAAGCGACACGTCTTGGGGAGCGCGTGAGACGCGTATGCCCCTGGGAATCCTGGCATTCCTTCAGGGGTGATAGAGGATGCGCCAGTACGTCATCAAGCGGCTGCTCCTTTTCCTGCCAACGGCGCTTCTGGCGAGCTTTATCATCTTCACCCTGGTGCGCATCGTGCCTGGCGATGTCATAGACGCCCTTCTGGCCACCAACCAGTCGTTCCAGCTCAGTCCCGAACAGAGGGCAGCTATCAGGGCCCAACTGGGTCTGGACCGGCCTCTCCCCGTCCAGTTCGTGAAGTGGGCCTGGGGGGCGCTGCGGTTTGACCTGGGCACCTCCTTCTGGGAGCGGCGCAGCAACCTGCATGTCATCCGGGACAGGTTTGAGAGGACTATCGAGCTGGCCATCTTTGCGCTCCTGGTAGCCATCGTCTGGGGAGTCTTCAGCGGGGTCCTCTCTGCTGTGAAGCAGGACACGTGGATAGATAACCTTGTCCGGGTGGTCACGGTGGGGGGGCTGGCTCTCCCCTCCTTCTTTGTCGCCGTGATGTTCTACTACGTCCTGCTCAGGCTTTTCAACTGGATTCCCCCCGTCCGCTACGAGAATTTCCTTGATAAGCCCTGGCAGAACATCCAGCAAAACATCGCGCCGGCCCTTGTCCTGGGGTTCTCGGCTGGGGCCAGCATCTCCCGCCTCACGCGCTCCCAGTTCCTGGAGGTAATCCGGGAGGACTACATCCGCACCGCTCGCGCCAAGGGGCTTCGGGAGAACGTGGTCATCATCCGCCATGCGCTGCGCAACTCCATTCTGCCGGTCGTTACAGTAGCCGGTCTCCTGGTCGGAGTCCTCCTGGGAGGGACAGTCATCGTAGAGCGGGTCTTCGCCATCCCAGGGATGGGGACTGCCCTTATCACTGCGGTCAACACCCGGGACTTCTCGCTCCTTCAGGCGCTGGTCTGGATCATGACCCTGATTTTCATGACGGCGAACCTCGCCGTGGACAGCGCCTACGCCTGGATTGACCCCAGGATTCGCTACCAGTAGGAGAGCAGGGATGAGCCAGGAGGGCCAGAAGCCTTTGGAGTTGGAGGCTCAAGGAAGCCCCTTGGCACTTCGACCGGCAAGCCGAGGCGCACGGCTTTGGAAGGGGGTCTCGCGTTTCGCCCGGAACAAGCCTCTCGGGGCGGCAGGCGGACTTATCTGCCTTTTCCTCCTCGCTGTGGCCCTGGCTGCTCCCCTCATCGCGCCCTATCCTCCAAAGGTGATGGTGGGCAAGATCTACGTGCCCCCGGCCTTTGGGGAGGGCTGGGATCACTGGGGGACCGATCACCTGGGCCGGGACGTGTTCAGTCGCATCGTGTGGGGGGCTCGCCTTTCCCTCTTTGTGGGCCTGAGTGCCCCTTTCCTTGGCACCACCATTGGGCTCATCTGGGGCCTCTTCCAGGGCTACTGGGGTGGGAGCTGGTTTGACACCTTCAGCCAGCGCCTCCTGGAGGCCCAGCTCTCCATCCCAGGGCTGGTCCTGGCCCTGACCTTCATGGCGGTCTTTGGCCCCTCCATCACCAACGTGATTCTGGCCATCAGCCTCAACTACATCCCTTCGTCGGCCAGGACTGTCCGTTCCACGGCGTTGTCCCTCCGGGAGCATGCGTATGTTGAAGCAGCCCGGGCTATCGGAGCCTCTACCCGGCGCATCGTCTTCCTCCACATGCTGCCCAACACCTTCTCCATCTACCTGGTCCTCCTGAGCCTCTATGTGGGAGCCGCCATCATCACGGAGGCAGCGCTGAGCTTCCTGGGGGTAGGTGTTCCCGCCGACGAGCCCTCGTGGGGAGGCATGGTGACCCAGGGCACTGAGCAGGCCCTGCTGGGTGGGGTGCCCTGGCTGGCGCTGCTGCCCGGCCTCTCCATCGCTCTCGTGGTCTACGGCTTCAACCTTCTGGGCGATGCCCTGCGGGACACCCTGGACCCGCGGCTGCGGGGAAGCCGGGGGAGATAGCAGGCGGTGCCCCTTTGGCTGTGTACCCATCCTGGTCTGCCGCTGGGCAGGAAAGGTAAAGGAGGTGGCTATGGCTGATCTGGCTCCCGAACAGGTCCAGGCCCTGGCCCAGGCTGCCGGGCTTCCCATCAGCAATCCGGAGGACCTGGCAGAGGTGACCCATCGCCTGAACGCCTTCCTGGAAGCGATGGCTACGCTGGACCAACTGCCCCTGGAGAGGCTCCAGCCTATTCCCGCACTCCAGCACCCGGAGGCGCTGCCGTGAACAAGGAAGAGTTGGCTTATCTCCCCGTGACGGAGCTGGTCTCGCTGATCAAGAGGCGCGAGGTCTCGCCGGTGGAGCTGGTGGAGACGTATCTGGAGCGCATCGCCCGGTGGGATGGCTCCCTGCGCGCCTACATCACGGTCTGCCGGGAGGAGGCACTGGAGGCGGCCCGCAAGGCCGAGGCAGCCGTTGCCAGGGGTGAGACGCTGGGGCCTCTCCACGGCATACCCATCGGCCTGAAAGACCAGATCTGGACCAAGGGGATTCGGACCACCTGTGGCTCCCGCATCCTGGCTGAGTTCGTCCCTGATGAGGATGCCGCTGTAGTGACCCGACTGAAGGAGGCCGGCGCCATCATCCTGGGGAAGCAGAACCTCACCGAGTTTGCCATGGGCGGCACCGTGGAGTTCCACTACGGCGAGCCCAGGAACCCCTGGAACCTGAACCACTCACCTGGCGGCTCCAGCAGCGGCTCGGGCATCGCTCCCGCTGCGGGCCTGTGTGCCGCCGCCATTGGAGAGGACACCGGAGGCTCCATCCGCGGCCCAGCCAACAACAACGGCATCGTGGGGCTCCGGCCCTCCTGGGGGCGCGTGAGCCGCCACGGTCTTATCCCCCTCGCATGGTCCTTGGACACCGCCGGACCCTTGACCCGCACGGTGGCGGACTGCGCCCTGGTCCTTCAGATCATTGCCGGGTACGACCCGAAAGACGCCGCCTCCGCCCGCCTGCCTGTCCCCGATTACTGGGCACGGCTGGATGGGGAAGTGCGTGGGATGCGCATTGGAGTCATCCGGGAGACACTGTACAGCGATCTCATTGACCCCGAGGTCCAGGCGAGTGTGAAGGATGCTGCAGCCTTGCTGGGGCGACTGGGGGCAACGGTGGACGAGGTCTCCCTCCCGCTGATGAACGTGGCAGGGCCGGTGTTCATGGTCATCTGCGATTCCGAAGGCGCCAGCCTGCACCGCAAGTGGCTTGCCACGCGCCCCGGAGACTACGACCAGGCCACGCGGCGGCGGATGCTGGCCGCCAGCCTGATCCCGCTGGCCCTCTACCATAAGGCACAGCAGGTCCGAACGCTGATTCGCGGCCAGATTCTGGAGGCCTTCCAGCGCTTTGATGTGCTCCTCTCGCCCATGTCAGCAACCCCTGCACCGCGTATTGAATCCACCAAGAACGTTATCCAGAGCAAGGAAGATGCCTTTCGGCAGCTCTTCCGTGGCCGTATCTACTCCACGCCGTTTGTCCTGGCCCCTACCCCAGCCGTCTCCATCCCGTGCGGGTTCAGCAAGGTCGGTATCCCCATCGGCCTGCAGCTTGTGGGCCGGCCTTTCAACGAGGTCGCAGTGCTGCGTGCGGCCTACGCCTACGAGCGCAACACCACCTGGCATACCCGAAGGCCGCCGCTGCCTTGAACCTGGCAGGACTGGACAAGACCCACTTCAGCCATGGGAGGTGAAGCACATGCCTGTTGCTCGTGTTACGAGGGAGACACTGAAGGCAATGATCCGGGAGCTTGGGGGAGTTCCTCTGACAGATGAGGAGTTGGATATGCTTGTGCCCGCCGTCCAGGGCCAGGTAGATGCCATGTCGAAACTCGATGCTGCGCTGGACCTCTCGCAGGTCGCGCCCGGCCTCATCTTCCACGCCGAGCCAAGGAGGTAGCTGTGTCGAACTTAGAGCTCCTCTCCCAGACCATCAGTGATGTAGCGCCGCAGGTCCGCGCCAGGGCCATCTCGCCCGTGGAGCTGGTCAGGGCCGCCCTGGAGCACATCCATACCCTTCGGTCCAGCGTCAACTCCTTCATCACGGTCCTGGATGACCGTGCGCTCCAGAGAGCCAGAGAGATGGAGGCCGAGCTGGCGCGCGGGGTGTACCGTGGCCCTCTCCATGGCATCCCCTTCGGCGTCAAGGACAACATCACCACGGCCGGCATCAAGACCACGGCGGGGTCCAAGATCCTGGCCGACTGGGTCCCTGAGGAGGATGCACCGGTCGTCACAAAGATGCTGGAGGCGGGAGCCATCCTCATGGGCAAGGAGAACCTGTGCGAGTTCGCTGCCGGGCCCACCGGGTATAATCCCCACTACGGGAATATCCATAATCCCTGGGACCTCACGCGTATCTCTGGGGGCTCCAGCGGCGGCTCGGGAGCCAGCGTTGCCTCTCTCCAGACCTTTGTCTCCTTCGGGACCGACGCCGGGGGCTCGGTGCGCATCCCTGCCACCCTGTGCGGCGCCGTGGGGTTGAAGGCCACCCACGGGAGGGTCAGCCTGCGGGGTGTCCTGCCCCCGTACGGCTCCGTGGACCACGTAGGCCCCATCACTCGCTCGGTCCGGGACGCTGCGACGGTGCTCCAGGCCATCGCTGGGTACGATGACCTGGACCCCACCTCGGTGCCAGTGCCGGTCGCCGACTATGTTGGAGGGCTGGAGCGCGACATCCGGGGTCTGGTCATGGGCATCCCCACCAACTACTACTTTGAGCTGGTCGACCCCGAGGTGGAGGCGTCCGTCCAGAAGGCCATCACCCTGCTGGAAGAGCTGGGGGTCAAGGTCAAGGAGGTGACCATCCAGGGGATAGAGCATCTGCGCGCCCTGCCGAACCTTGAGGGGCTGGTCTACCACGAGAAGTGGATCCGCGAGCGACGTGGGGACTACGACCCGGAGGTCGTCTACCGCATGCTCCCTGGGCAATTTGTCCGTGCCATGGACTACGCCAAGGCAATGCGGGTTCGGCGGGTGCTGAAGCAGGAGTTTGCCCGGGTGATGCGTGACGTTGACTTCCTGGTCTCTCCCACGTCACCCATTCCCGCCTTTCCCATCGGAACGGAGCACGTGACCATCAAAGGGCAGAAGGTGTTGGTCAAAGGCCCTGGCGTTCCCTCCCGCACCCTGGCGCGGAACACCTCGCCCAGCAACCAGACGGGGGTGCCCTCCATCACGGTGCCGTGCGGCTTCACCCGGGAGGGCCTTCCCATCGGCCTGCAGCTCATCGGGCGTCCTTTCCAGGAGGAGCTTCTCCTGCGGGTGGCGCACCACTACGAGACGGCCTCTCCGCGGGGGGTGGTCATACCGCCGCCGGTTGCAGCCCAGGTCCGCTAGAAGAACATGCTGGCGGGGCTTGCTTCATAGTGAGGCAGTGACAAGCGGGTTCCCCAGGGGAGGGGACCAATGAGAAAAGGAGGCGCGGTAATCCATGGCGAAGCGACATTGGGTGTGGCTACCAGCTATCCTGGCACTCGTGACACTGGTGGCGGCTGCCTGCCGCGCCCAGGAGGCAGCGCCAGCGAAGGCTCCTGCCCCCCAGGCCCCCGCCGCTGTGACCGCGACGGCGACTCCGATCCCGGCCCTGGTGATTGTGGCCACTCCAACTCCCAGACCCACCCCTGGAGGGGTTGCTGCCGTGCCGAGAGAGCCCCAGGCGGCAGCCCAGGAGCAGGTTGTGAGGGGAGGCACCCTGTTCTACCCCTGGTCCTACGAGCCACCCCACTTCGACGTGGACCAGTTGCAGTACGGGGCGGCCCGGGACGCCTGGATGCTGGTGTCGGACGGCCTGGTGGGCTGGGACACCAGGCGAGGGGTGGCAAAACCCGGGGACATAATCATCAACCCTGATCTCGGCCTGGCGGAGAAGTGGGCAATGGCCCCAGACGGCAAGACGTACACCTTCCACCTCCGCAAGGGCTTGAAGTGGCACAATCTGGGGGAGATGAAGGGGAGGGAGTTCACCGCCGACGACGTGGTGTGGAACGTGCAGCGCAAGATGCCCCGCAAGGGATGGCAGCGTCCCGCCACCTATGCGGAGGTGGAGAGCGTCCGCGCCCTGGACCGGTACACGGTGGAGATGAAGCTGAGGAACCCGGTGGCAGATTTCCTGGTCGCCCAGGGCAATGGCTACAACCACATCATGCCCAAGGAGCAGGCCTACGCCCTGGGCAATGTGGATGGCTTCGGCGACCTGCGGGGCAAGGCAGGAGTCATCGGCGTCGGCCCCTTCATCCTCAAGCGGTATGAGCGGGGCGCCGAGCTGGTCTTCGTGCGGAACCCCGACTACTGGAGCAAGGAGTTCCCCTATCTGGACGAGCTCCAGATGCCGCTCATCCCGGAGGCGGCAACCCGCGTCGCTGCCTTCCGAGCCAAGAAGCTGGACGTGGTGGACTCCCAAAACTTCTTCCGCGCCCAGGCGGAGGCGGCCAAGGCGTCCGACCCGCGGGTCATCCTGGACACCGACACCTCCTCCAGCACATCGTTCCTGGGTGCTAACCTTCGGATGAAGCCCTTTAGCGACAAGCGGGTGCGCCAAGCCCTTCTCCTCGCCATTGACCGGCGCGGGATCAACGCGGCCCTCTATCAGGGGAAGGGCTATCTGCTTACGCCGATCCACCAGACCTTTGGCAAGTGGGCCTACCCCAAGCCCGAGAAGCTGTTTGGCTGGGAGGTGGACGATGCCACCGTGGCGAGGAACAGGGAGAGCGCAAAACAGCTATTGCGGGAAGCAGGCATCGCCCCGGGGACCAGCTTTCCGATCATCATGAACAATCAGTATGCGGACAGCCTTGAGTGGACGCCTATCCTGAAGGAGGAGCTCAAGGCTGTTGGTATCTCGCTGGAGATCAAGGTGGTGGATACCGCAGTCTACCTCCAGGCCGGTGGTGACCATAACTTCACCCTCATCGCCGGCGGAGGCACCGCCGGAGGCTCGGGGGTGGACCCGGACGAGATGCTGAGCCAGTGGTTCTGGAGCAAGGCGTCTCGCAACTACGGCTTCTGGGCCGGTGCAGACAACCCGGCCTTCGATGCGATGATCGAGAAGCAGCGCGCCACCCTGGATGAGAATGAGCGGCTGGCCCTCATCTATCGGATGCAGGAGATCATGGCGGAAGAGGCCTGGTGGACGCCCCTGGTCAGGGACTACCTGTTCAATGTCCTCCATCCGTGGGTGAAGGGCTACCAGTTGCACGCCTCCTCCGGGGAGCAGTATGGCCTGCGCTTCGCCTGGATTGATCCCAAGCTTCGCAAGTAGTGGCGATCTCTGACCCAGCGAAGTGTCTTCGGCTCCGCCGCTCGCCGCACTCCAGCGCCCGGAGGCGTTGCCCTGAGCAAGGCGAACCGAGGAGACGGAACGTGGCCGACTCCACGGTCTGTCTTGTCTCGGCGGTGTTGGAGGCGCTATGCCGGAGGAGACCCCCTCCCGCCGCGTTGACTGGCTGAGATAGGCACGGGTGCAGGGTCTGGCCTATAATCTCTACGGGCTTTGGACACCCCTTTCAAGAAGCGCATCCTGGCCCCGGAGGGTACTGATGGCAGCAAAGCCAAGGCAGACCAGGCGAGGGCGGCGGGAAACCGCAGGCATCACCCAGAGGCTCGCCGAGTGTATTGTAAGGTCGGGGTACGAGGACATCCCGGAGGACACCGTCGTCCTGGCGAAGGAGTGCGTCCTGGACCACGTCGCCAACCTGCTGGCGGGCTCGACCCAGGACCTGGGGAAGATCACCATCCGCTACCTGAAAGAGATGGGTGGAGCCCCCCTGTGCAGCGTGGCTGGCTCTGGTCTCAAGTCGTCGCCCACCAACGCTGCCTTCGCCCACGGCACCTTCGCCCGGTCCATGGACTACGACAACACCTGGTTCACCCAGGGGGGCCATCCGGTGGCGCCCACCCTACCGCCTGTCCTGGCCCTCGGTGAGATGCACAGTCTTCCTGGGAAACGGCTCATTGAGGCGTTCCTGGTGGGTCTGGAGGTGAAGGCGAGGCTGCACCTGGCAGCCAACACTGCCCACGCTGACCGTAGCTTCCACGGCCGTGGCCTCATGGGCGAGATGGGTGCCGCCGCCGCTGGCGCCAAGCTCCTGGGCCTGGACATGGACAGGACCCGCATGGCCCTGGGTCTGGCGGCCGCCCGCGCCGGCGGGATCGACAGCACCGGAACCATGAGCAATCCGGCGGACACCGGCCTGGCCGCCCGCTCCGGCACCGAGGCGGCCCTGCTGGCAAGCATGGGGTACACTGCAAACCCCAACGCTATTGAGGCGGAGAACGGGTTCCGCCAGTTTATGGGAGAGGACGCTGACCTGGAGCTGGTGGTCAAGGGGTTCGCCAGCCCCTGGCACCTGGCGAAGCGGGGCATCGCCTTCAAGCGCTACCCCTGCCAGTACCCAACCCACCGACACATTGACGCCATCCTGGGCCTCCGCAAAGAGCACGGGTTCACCTACGAGGATGTGGAGTTCGTCGAGGTCACCATCGCGCCAAGCCCAGGACACACCAACTTTGACATCCGCTCCATCAATAACCACAGCCCGGCCAGCGGCCTGGACGGGAAGTTCAGCGTCCCCTACACGGCTGCGGCAGCCCTGCTGGACGGGAAGGTGGTCATTGACACCTTCACCGACGAGAAGCGCTTCTCCCCGGAGATGGAGGCGGCGCTCAAGAAGGTGCGGGTGCGCGTTGGAGAGCAGGCAGCCAGCGCCGAGGAGATGTGGTCCAGGGCCACTATTCATCTGAAGGGCGGACGCGTGCTGGAGAAAACCGTCCATCGCCCCCACGGCATCTGGGGAGACCGGCTCTCGCGGGAGGAGCGCCTGGCCAAGTTCACCGACTGCGCCCGCCGCGTCCTGGCGACACCCGACCAGCAGCGGTTGGTGGAGCTGGTGGAGGGCCTTGAAGACCTGCCGAATATCGCGGAGCTGATGGCCATCCTGCGAAAGCGCCCGAGGGGGTAGGGCTGCTGGGCGTGCGTGTGTTCCTGGTCCTATGACGAAGGGCCGCGCATCATGGAACCCGTAGAATGAAGGTGCGAGCTGTCATACGACTACTGGAGTGTATTATTGGCCGTAAGGTTCGAGGGCCAAAGGGTGAGCAGTAGCCTCCATGGTCATGACCCTATAGCCCTCTTTACTTCATCAAGAAATGCCCTTGTATCCAAAAAGTAGTTTGGATAAGCACGACGAAGATGCGTAATCGAATCCGCCGACACCAGGACGGCATCTATGCTTCGGTTCTCCCTAACTGCTTCTTCGGCTTCTTGGTAGTCCCGTGATGCCTTGCCCAAGTCCTTCAATGTGTAACTTTGTACGCTTACGTTCATCGTTCGTTGATTGGTACCGAGTGAAATTGTATCGAGTGAAACAAGGAAGAAGTGTGCTCGTTTAAAGTCTGGAACGCGGTCTATCGCCAGTAGTACAGCTCTAAAGGTTTGGAGATACTTTTCAACATCGAGTTCATTGGCGTATTCTCGTATCTCTTTCAACAACTCGGACTCGGTTGTTGGCGTGCGTGGCACAGGAACCGTCTTTTCTCGAATAGCAATTTCGCTGCCCATCAAGGCGAAGAACCGCAACCAGTCCTTTGGCCCTTCGCTTGACTTTAGGGGCTGTCCAATGAACGTTCCTACGGTTTCTATGGCTGTTGCCCAAGCGTGCTGTAGCTTTGAACGTAGTTGAATTTCGACCTTTAGCCCATTGTAAGTATCATTTCTAGCACTACGGTACTGATAGATGAGGTGATAGCCTCGGTATCCTGTCCCTTTTGGATTAGTAATGTAGTCGTCCTCATCAATGAGTTTATGCTTCATGGCACTTTGCTTGAATGCCTTCACTAATTCCTCAACCTGTTTGATTGAGGCAACGACAGCCCTACATCCTCCAATGTCTTGCATCTCTGAGAGGCGCAACCCCTTGAAGCGGTGAAGTTTGTGGGCAATTGAGGAAAGCCGTTTTATGCGTTGGGCCACGATACTGTGCCTATCCACGTAATTAGCCTTCTGACGCAAGCCATTTTGGAATGTGTTTAACGGAAAGGCATGAGCAGAACGCCAATTGTTGATAACATCCAGAGCTTCTACTAGGGCCACTCCATCGGGACGCTTCACAAGAACCGTCCCTGCGTGGTCCACTATCGCCAGATTGCTTGGTGGAACTGCCCAAAACATATTAGGCATGGTAAATCACCCCGCGACCTGAGTCAAGTATATTATTGCCAGAAGAAAGGGCTCGTCACCATCGCAGGCTGTCTTAGCCATGATCTGGCTCCTGGCACGCTCAACAGCATTCTGAAGCAAGCGCAGCTCAAGGTGACGGAGTAGCCATGTATCGCTTCTTGGTGGTCATAGAAAAGGCGGACGGAAACTACTCCGCGTACTCGCCTGACTTGCCGGGATGCATTGCCACCGGGAAAACCCGTGAAGAAGCCGCGGAAAACATGCAGCAGGCCATAGGGATGCATATCCAGGGCCTGCGCGAAGAGAATCTGCCTGTGCCAGAGCCTCACTCGTTCGCCGAATACATTGCCGTTCAGCTTTAGGGGACTATTGAAAAAGGGTGATCAGAGGGGCGAAGCCCCTTTGACGGGGGTCTGGGGGTGTCCCCCAGATACTATTTACCCCCCGGCACCAGAGCCGCTGTCCCCAAGGGTGGCAGATGCGGCCCGCTATAGCCCGCTGTAGTCCACGTCCACCCAGGCCTTGCGACGCGCCGACTCCTCGGCGGCGTCCAGGATACAGTGAATCTTCAGCACATCGCGGAAGCTGGGGGCGCACTCCCTCCCCTCGTGGATGGCCCGTGCAAAGGCAGCCCACGCCTGGGCCACGGCAAAGGTGGCCCGGCCGCGCTCAATCCCGGAGACGTAGGTGTGGCGCTCTGGGACCGGGACCTCCTGGAACATCCGCTGGAGGCGCTCCGGGGGCGTTGGCTCGGCCAGCAGCCGCTCCATCTCCACGCGCGCCCCGTAGAGGCGCAGTTCCCCCCGGGTGGGGTCTCCCTGCCCGGACTCCTTGCTCCAGCCCTGGGGCGACTGGTCGGTGACCAGGAGCAACATCCCTTCGGTGCCGTACATCTCAAACCGGTCGGCAGTGCCGAACCACGCCGTCCAGCATATTTGCATGGCGCCCATGACGCCGTCGGACATGCGCAGCAGGTAGTTCATGTTATCCACCTGGTTGCTGCGAATCACCCCCCCGGTGTCCAGGGCGCGCCGCTCAGGCACCTGGATCGCCATGTCTGCGCAGATGGCCGTCACGTCTCGCCCCACGACCGCCATGAGGTGCTCCAAGCTATGCCCGCTGCGATAGCCGGGGTGCCCGCCCATCTCCGACTGGAAAAGCCACTGCCGGTGCGACGGCCTGGGGGTGATGTAGTTGCTGGCGCAGTAGCTGTAGCCGAAGGCCAGCGGCCTGCCGATGAACCCCTGGCGGACCAGCTCGCCCATGTGAAGGGAGGCGGGCAGGTAGTGGCTCTGGTGGCCCACAATGGTGCGCACGCCCTTCGTGCGGGCCAGATTGTACATCTCCCTGGCCTGCTGCGTCGTGAAGCCCATGGGGTGCTCACAGTACACGTGCTTCCCGGCCTGCAAAGCAACCATCGCCACCTGGTGGTGGTACACCGGCCGCACGGAGACGCACACGACGTCCAGCTCCGGCAGCCTGGCGACCATCCGCTCCACGCTGTCGAAGGCGTGGGGGACCCCGAAGTGCCGCGCCGTCTCCTCCGCCGTCGCCATGCGAGTCGTGCAGACCGCCGCGACCTCGTAGAGCTCCGGGAGGGCCTTCAGGGCGGGGAGGTGGGCGCGAACCGCCCAGCGCTCGCGTCCATCGGGGCTGTGGGCGAACCCTGCCCCAACAACTCCCACCTTCAACCGGCGTTGGTTCGCAGCCATGATTGCTCCTTTCCGATGCTATCGCTTCCTGGTCATGGGTCTGGCCTGCGGGTACGACGGGGTTGGAATGTCAGCGGCTCCGCAACCGCGGGTCGAGGATGTCGCGCAGGGCGTCCCCGAAGAGGTTGAAGCCGAAGACGGTGAGCGTGACGGCGAGGCCCGGGAATGCCACCATCCAGGGAGCCGACTCCGTGTACTGGCGGGCAGCCCCCTGGAGCATCCGGCCCCACGACGGATGCGGCGGCGGGACGCCCAGGCCCAGGAAGCTGAGCGAGGCCTCGGTGACGATGGCCGTGCCAAGGTAGGCCGTGCACAGGACGATGATGGGGGCCAGGGAGTTGGGCAGGATGTAGCGGGCCAGAATGCGCGGATTGCTTGCCCCCAGGGCGATGGCCGCCAGGACATAATCGTTCTCCCGTATGCTCATCGCCGCCGAGCGGGCGATGCGGGCCACCCGCGGGGCGAAGACGACGGCGATAGCGATCATGACGTTGTTGAGGGATCCCCCCAGGGAGGCCACCAGCACCATGGCCAGCACCAGGGCCGGGAACCCCAGCATGATGTCCACCACCCGCTGCGCCACCAGGTCCAGCCTGCCTCCGAAGTAGGCGCTCACCAGGCCGACCACCACCCCCACCAGGCTCCCGAAAAGGACGGACAGAATGCCGACGTAGAGGGAGACCCGGGCCCCGAAGAGCAGCCTGCTGAACAGGTCGCGGCCAAACTCGTCGGTCCCCGCCAGATGGCGCAAGGAGGGCGCCTGGAGCCGGTCCGCAGCGTTCTGGGTGAGCTGGTCGTACGGGGCCAGGAGCGGCGCAAAGATAGCTGCCAGCACCACCATGATGAGCACCACTGCGCCAAAGGCTCCCAGCGGCTTGGCCTGGCAGAAGCGGACCACCTGCTTCCACCAGCGCTGGCGGAGGGAGGCTTTGGCGCCCACTGCCTGAATGGTGTTCGCTCCCACGAGGCTCCTAGTGTGGTGATTCCAACGCTTCGTTAGCGATCAGGCGCGGCCCGTCCTTTTCACGTTCGTGGTGAGCCTGTCGAACCACGGGCCTTGGCAAGCTGGACAACCATGTACACGTAAAACCCCATTATGCTTCCTCTAGCCCTTCGACAAGCTCAGGGCGAACGGAATATAAGAATCACCACACTAGCTGTACTTGATGCGCGGGTCGAGCCAGGCGTAGAAGAGGTCCACCACCAGATTCACCGTCAGCATGATGAACATGAAGAGGAGCGCCAGCGCCTGGGTGACCGGGTAGTCACGATGCTGAATGGATGCCACCATCTCACTGCCGATACCCGGAATGCCAAAGATGGCCTCCAGGATGACCGTCCCGCTTAGCAGGGTGCCCAGGTACACGCCGCCCAGGGTGACCACAGGCATCAATGCGTTGCGCACCGCGTGACGCCAGAGGACCGTCTGCTCTGACAGACCCTTGCTGTAGGCCGTGCGGATGTAGTCCTGTTTGAGCACCTCCAGGAGGCTGGAGCGGGTCATGCGGGTCAGATAGGCGCTGTAGTGCCAGGCGAGAACCAGTGCTGGCCAGACCAGCAGCTCCAAGTGCTCCCGCGGGGATTGCCAGAGGTGCATGTAGATAAGCGGCGGCACCCACCGGAACAGGAGCACCAGCCCGAGAATAGCCAGAAGGGCTACCCAGAAGCTCGGCATGGCGAGCCCCAGGATGGTGACCACCCGGATGACATAGTCCGGCCAGCGGTCGTGGAACAGGGCTGCAAAGACCCCGAGGGGCACCGAGACCAGCATGGAGATGAGCACCACATAAACAGCAAGCTGGAGGGTGGCCGGTACGCGGGTCGCGATGATCTCCCGGACAGGGGTCCCCTTGTCCAGCGAGTTCCCGAAGCTGCCGGTGACGACCTGCCAGAGCCACTTGCCGTACTGGACAACCAGGGGGTCGTTCAGGCCGAGGAGCTCCCGAAGCTTCAGCAGGTCCTCCTGGCGGTAGCTGGCGCTTTCCTCACCGCCCAGGATGGTGAGGGCCACGTCCCCAGGGAGGACGCGCATGACGATGAAGAGCACCATAGAGGCTGCCAGAAGGCTTGGAACGTAGAGGAGGAGCCTTC
>JACQUN010000028.1 GCA_016210285.1 Chloroflexota bacterium | reverse complement strand
GGCGTCTTCCCCTCCAAGTCGGACCTGGTGGCCAAGCTCCTGGCTTTCGTTGAGAAGTTCAACAGGGAAGGCAAGCGGTTTCATTGGACCAAAACCCCAGAGTCGATATTAATGTCACTAGAACGCCTGTCAGGACACTAGGCCTTTGAAAATTGCAACACTGGGGAGAACCACGCCAGAGGGGGCGGCAATCCCCTCCGGCACTTTCTTGGGGACAGATAGCTTGGCCTCACAGGCATGTCATTTCGTCCTTCGACGAGCTCAGCGCGCACGGAAAGCTCTTCTCGCATGAGGTTGGCTAAGCTCGGCGTACCGTGCGAGAAGGATTTCCGCTGCGGGAGGGTGCGGATGGCTCCTAGAGAGCGGCGGGGACCCCCAGCTCCCCGCACAGGCCACGCAGATAGGCTACCACCTGCGGGTGCAGCGGGATGCCGTGGCGGCGGCGGTGCTGCTCCATCTCATATTCCATCAGGCCGGCGTAGTACACCCGCTCCTGCCCCGGGGCGGGCGGGGTGCTCTTCATCTCTCGAAGATAGGCATCCATCATCGCCTTGAACTCGCCCACCGGACGGAAGGCGTCAACCCGCAGGGCGCCGAAGAAGTGGCCCACTGGGCTGCCGGACTGGACCATTGGTCCGCCGCCCACCCCGGAGAGGATGCCGCTGAGGATGTCCACTACCAGGGCCAGGCCATACCCCTTATGGCTCCCCTGCTCCCGGGTGCCGCCCAGGGGGAGCAGGCGCCGGGCCTCGCGCGCGGCGACGGCGTCGGTAGTGGGGGTGCCCTGGGCGTCGGCGGCCCAGCCCAACGGGAGGGGAACCCCCATGCGCTCTGCCAGGATGACCTTCCCCATGGCGACCGTGCTGGTGGCCATGTCCAGGACGAAGGGAGGCTCCTGCCCCGCCGGGACCGCCACGCTCAGAGGGTTGGTGCCATACCGCGGCTCCCGCCCGAAGGTGGGGGTGACGATGGGGGTGGCGTTCGTCATGGAGAGGCCGACCATGTCGTGCGGGAGGGCCATAAGGGAGTAGTACTGGGCCATGCCGTAGTGGCGGCTGTTGCGCACCGTCACGAAGCCAACCCCGGCGGCCTGGGCCTTGCGGATGGCCAGCTCCATGGCCCGGACGCCCACCACCAGGCCCAACCCGCTGTCGCCGTCCACCAGCGCAGTCACCGGCGTCTCGCGGACCACCTGGATGCTCGGCCTGGGGTTCATGCGCCGCTCGGTGAGGCCCGGGACATAGATGCTCTGGACGTAGTTGGAGACGCCGTGGGAGTCCACCCCCCGCAGGTCGGCGAGGACCAGCACGTCGGCGGCGGTGTCGGCGTCCTGCTTGGGGACACCGAGCTTCTGAAAGACCTGGGATACCAGCGCCTTGAGCTTCTCCCCGGAGACCAGGATGCCCTGCTCCTCAGGCACGCGCAGGAACTCCACGCTCCACCTCCCATGCTATTCGCAGTTGGGGCAGTGCAGGGTAGTGACCACCGGTGGCTCCACTGGCGTGTGCCATAAAGATACTGCATTCCTTCGGCCATGCCAAGGGAACCCAACAACGTCCCGCTTGCCCTTCCCATGAGGCGGCCCTGTGGGGTTGTATAATAGCCTTAGTCAAGCCAGGCGCAGGAGACGGCCCTGAAGGTCACGGTGCGGCTCTTCGCCCTCTATCGGGAGCGCTTGGGGCGCGGGCTCCTGGAGATGGAGCTGCCCTCTGGCGCGACGGTGGCGGCCCTGATGGCAGAGCTGGGCAGCGCCTACCCGCCCCTGCGCTCGCTGGTGACCAACACCATGGTGGCGGTGAACCAGGAGTACGCGGAGCCCGGGCTACCGCTCCATGACGGCGATGAGGTGGCTTTGATCCCCCCAGTCAGCGGAGGCGCGCCATGATTCTCGTCACGCACGAACCCCTCAAGCCCGAGGAGGTCACTGCCCTCGTCCGGAGGCCCGCCAACGGCGCTGTGGTCACCTTCCTGGGGACCACCCGCAACGATACTGACGGGCGGCGCGTTCTCTATCTGGAGTATGAGGCCTATCCGGGCATGGCGGAGCGCAAGCTTGAGCTGATCCTGGGGGAGATTCGGGGGCGATGGGGGATTACTGAGGTGGCTGTCGCCCACCGGATAGGGCGGCTGGAGATTGGGGAGCTCAGTCTGGTGGTAGCGGTGGCATCGCCTCACCGCCGGGAGGCCTTCGCCGCCTGCCAGTACGCCGTGGACCGCATCAAGCAGGTCGTTCCCATCTGGAAGAAAGAGGTCTTCGAAGACGGGGCCATATGGGTGGGGTGCCCGGAGGAGGAAGAGGTAGCCCCAGCCCGGGGCGCAGGCCGATAGCACGGTCCTGTTGATACTGAGTGGGTAACCTCCAACCACCTTGTTAGAGGTGGCAGAATGGCTGAGAAGCAATGCGTGCAATGTGGCGAGATCAGCCAGGCGGAAGCTAGCTGCTCCTGGTCTTGTGGAAAGAGCAGCTTCCGAGATGTGCCGCCAGGACGCGTGCGACGTCAGCAAACAGCGCACCGGGCGGTGATAGGTGACGCAGTACGGCTGAGTCAGCGGTCGTGACCCAACCCCATCACCGTTTCCGCTAGCACATTGGCCCCTGACGCAAGAAGTCGACGTCACCGTCGGCGCCCGCCTTGAGTGCCAGCCCCAACGATGTCATCCTCTCTTTGACCATCATGCCTGTGTCCTCCTCGTGAAGGTGTCTGTACCGCCTCCTTCACAGAGACCCCCACCTTCTCTTTTCAACCCCAGGCATTGCCTTGCCTATCGCCTGGCCTGCGTAGAGGGAGGCATCAAAACCAGGTAGCTTCTAGAGCTCGCTACCAGAAGAGGGGTAGCGTGTTCTCTCACTGGCTTCACCTGGGCAAAAGCCTCATCCTGTGAGAGGCCGAACCGTGTGCTCCTTAGGGCGAACCAGGGCGCTTCCACCGCCCAAGGGGGTCTTGAGTATCGCAGCATCCAAAGGCCGCGGGTTGGCTGGCCGCGGAGGATGCGCTAGTGAGGGGTGAGAAGATGGTGTATCTCAAGTTATGCCCAAGGTGCTCTGGGGATCTATTCCTTGACCGCGACAGGCACGGGGCCTTCATGCAGTGTCTCCAGTGCGGGTTCATAAAGGACCTGGCCGCGAGCGAGCAGGTCCACAGCGTCCTTGCAGGTCTGGTTGCACAGCGGAAGGCCGCCTGACGGTACGCGCACACACTCGCCGGGGTGAGGCGCTGTGACTCCCAGACACCTTCACCGGCGCCAACCGCGTCCCAGTCTGGTATACTTGAAATGCGGCCAGATTGGCCGGGTTCAGCCGCGGTGGGATGAGGTGTCCAGAGGAGCAATGAGTGACCACGGTCCTGGTGGTGGATGACCAGTCCGCCTTCTGCGAGCTGGTGAAAGAGTTTCTCGCCGCCTCGGGTGAGTTTCAGGTGGTAGCGGTCGCCCACGACGGGACCACTGCGCTCAGGCTGGTGGAAGAGCTCAAGCCAGACGTGGTCTTGCTGGATGTGGAGATGCCCGGCATGCATGGGTTGAAGGTCGCCGCCAGGATCCACGCTGGGTTTCCTGCGGTGAAGGTGATTCTGATGAGTGCCTACCACCGGAGTGAGTATCGCCAGGAGGCCCTGCGTGCTGGCGCGTGGGATTTCATCCCGAAAGCGGAGTTCTCGGCGCAGCGGCTGAAGCAGGTGTTGTGGAGGGAGACGCCTGGTTAGCCCCCTCGCTGCGCCCACCCTCCAACCGCCGCGCCTCGCCCTGCGGCGATGTGCTGGCGTAGTGATTCCTATATTCCGTTCGCCCTGAGCTTGTCGAAGGGCTAGAGGAAGCATAATGGGGTTTTACGTGTACATGGTGCGCTGCTCGGACGGCTCCTTCTACACAGGTCATACAGACAACCTTGAACAGCGGCTTGCTGCCCATAACGCTGGCGAAACCCCCGGCTATACCCAAACTCGCAGGCCAGTGCATCTCGCGTTCTGTGAGGAACTTCCCACGAGATTGGACTCCTTGGAGAGAGAGCGGCAGCTGAAGGGATGGTCGAAGGCCAAGAAAGAGGCCTTGAGCAGGGGCGATTGGGACGCGATTGTCCAGCGCTTGCCAAGACCCGTGGTTCGACAGAGCCTGTCCTGAGCCAGCCGAAGGGCTCACCACGAACGTGAAAAGGACGGGCCGCACCTGGTCGCTAACGAAGCGTTGGAATCACCTAGAG
>JACQUN010000003.1 GCA_016210285.1 Chloroflexota bacterium | reverse complement strand
GGGCTCACCACGAACGGGAAAACCGTTCGTCCTGAGCTTGTCGAAGGGCGGGCCGAAATATACATGCTTCTTCTGACTCAGGAATCTAGGGCTTCCTGGCCCACGCCTCCATTTCGCCCAGGGGGAGGGAGAACTGGAACCCGGCTCCGCCAAGGCGGAGGCTCAGGCCCAGGAGCCACCCGAACAGATGGGTGTTGTAGGCCCGAAGGCGGTCCAGGACATAGGCCACCGTCACCACATCCAGAGTCGGACGCACTGCCAGCGTTTGGAAAGTGGCCTCGGTCAACAACCGGGCGACGGTCTCGCGACTGAAGTAGTGAAGATGCTCCCGGGGTTTCAGGTGATACCAGCGTTTGCCCAACAGCCGCGCAGAAGGGCTGTCGATGTTGGGGGTCACCAGGTGGAGCAGGCCCCCGGCCCTGAGCAACTGGAAGACCCGAGACAGAAAAGGCCTTGGCTCCGGGATATGCTCAATCACGTCATACAGGGTCACCACATCGTACGAACCAGCGCGAAGGGGGACGCTATCGAGCGTCCCGGTATGCACATTGAGGCGGTGGCGCTCCCGAGCGGACTGCGCTGCGAACTCCGAGGGCTCGATACCCTCACCCTCCCACCCATGTCCTCTGGCAACCGCCAGGAACTCCCCCAATCCACACCCCACATCCAGCAGACGGCCTCTCCCACCCAGCCGGGCCTCGATGGCAGCGATGCGCCGGGCGAAGGTCTCGCGTTCCGTCCGCTGCCGGTGGACCTCCGCCAGAGCGAAGGTGACGGGCCGCTGGTCGCGCCGCACGCTGCTGTAGTACTGCTGATCATAGAGGTCCAGGGGAGCGGTGTCCTGGAGAAGCGAATATACATGCCCGCAGCTCTTGCACCGGACAACTGGGATATCTGCAAGCCGGAAGAGCTGCCGGTACTCAGTGGACTGGCACATGCCACAGGGGTGCGCCACGAGGGAGCTTTCCCCGCCCGAAGAGGATCGCTGGGCGGCTGAGGTCATCCTGGACTGCCCTTCTCCCACTCGCTCCACCTCAACTCCCATTCCTCGTTGCAACCTGGCGTCACGGTGTCACCATTCCACAAGCAGTCGTTTCATCCTGCCTATGTCACCCGTGCCCTTCGGCAAAACCCGCCCTGCGCTGGACGAAGCGCCCAGCATGACATCATGCGCAAGACCGAGGGGTCATGCCCCCTCGTCACCCAGGCGACGAGGATACACACATGCCTGGAGGCTGTCAATCTTGTGGACAAGCGCCTCTTTCGTGAGGCCCTCGATGCGCAACACCTTGGAACGGGACCTGCTCCCCCGAAAGACGGAGATGGCGCTCTTTGGGAGGGCCAGGGCCTCGGCCAACAGGGCCACCACCGCCTCGTTCGCCCTCCCTTCGTGGGCAGGAGCAGTCACGGCGATGCGGAGCGCCCCACCCTCCACTCCATCGAGGGCATTCCGTCGCGCCCCCGGCTGAACTCGAACGGTGAGGGTTACGCCGGTCATGGCGGGCCCCTCAGGTAATAAGCTGCGAAGAGGACGCGTCCCTTCTCATCGCGCCGCTCCGTGTAGGTCCCGCCCGGGTACATCTGCCGGACCTGGCCAACCTGCTCCAAGTAGGGGGGCATGAAGAGATAGACGACGTTGGGGCGTTGGGGGCCTCGCTCCAGGCTGAACCGCCCGAACTCTCGCGATCGGTCCTCCCCAGGGATGTCCCTGGCCAGGAACCTGCGCGTCTCGTAGTTGTACGACCAGCGGGCGGAGTAAAAATACACGTAGGGCCTATCGGATTTCAGGCTGTTCAGGTACTCGCTGGCCCCCACCAGGTCATAGACAAAGACCCAGCGGGTGGAATCCAGCTTCGGCCACGTGGAGAAGTAGTAGCGCACGTTGACGACGGCGCTCACCAACAGCAGCAGCCCCACAAGCATCACCACAGCAGGATACACCAGGGGGTGCTGATACCGGCGCCTCTCCGGTGCCAGGGGATGCTCCGGCCCTGGCACAAACCAGCGGTGGACGGAGCGCAGGCCCACGTCGGCCCCCACGCCAATACCAGCGAACACCATAGGGAGCGCGTTGATGAGCCGCCGGTTCTCCCCCCAGACCGGGGTCAGCAGGGCCAGGGGCACAATGCCCGCCACCAGGCCGATGAAGAGCAGCAGGTAGCGCCAGTCCGGAATGCGCCGGAGGGCAACCACCACGCCCAAAGCCAGCAACGCCCCAGCAATCGGGTCAAGAAGGGCCCGCGTCCCCAGGCCATCGCTGGCATCGAGCTGCCTCCCTTTGAACAGCACCGAGGATGCCCGGCCCGCACGGTTCAGGTAGAAGTCCACCTTTCCCCAGCACCCCTGGGCAGCCTTGTACTCGGGCGTATTGGTGAGGGATACGATGGCATGGGAGCCAAAGACCACTTTCGGGCTTCTGGCAACAAAGAGCAGGAAAGGGAGCGCCGCCAGCACGGCGACAGCTCCGAAGAGGGTCACGCCACCAACCCTCTGGCCGAGAAGCTGAAGCGAAACCCGGCTCCTCCACAGGAAAAAGAGCAGCACAACTGCCAGCGCAACGGCAAAGAAGGCGAAGCTCTCGTAGGTGTAGATGCCCAGACCCATGAGAACGCCAGCCAGGAGCAACGCCCACGCCTTCCCGGTGCGTGCGCCGCGGCCAAAGAAATAGAGCGCCCCACACTCCAGGAGAGGAAGGGAGATAAGGGGGAAGGCAGTGCGGCTGTAGTGGATGTGCCAGAAGCTGAAGGTCAGCACCAGGGTGCCAATAACCGCAGCGCGGCGACCGAAGAACTCCCGGCAAAACAGGTAGAACACGGGGACAGTCGCGACCCCCAGCAGGGCGATAGAGAAGCGCACCGTGAAGTGTGTCGCAGGCAGGAACAGGAACCAGAAGGCAGTCCAGTAGAAGGCTCCTGCCGGCTGCCCCAGGGCAGTGGGGGACCACGGGCCGATCCCCCCCTCCTTCAGAACGCGCAGGGCCTCCAGCCCGGTCCACCCCTCATCGCCATGGAAGCCCGGGGGCAACCTCGTCAGCCCCACCAGACGCAACAGGGCCGCAGCGAGGGTGACCGCTATGAGGAAGAGACCCTCGCCGCCGACCCTCCCCACGAGCCGCGGTACGCCGATGCTCATCAAGCTGTGCACTATAGCACATCAAGGGCAAAAAGGCGAGAGCGCCTTTGACTTGACACCCGAAGGAAGGGTCTCTATAATTGGCCTGGGTTTGGCGAGTTCTCTTCTCTTTTCCTCTTGGTGGCCAGAAGGGGGTGATCGCTGTGTCTCAAGTAAGCTTGCTAGAAGGGGAGACCTTCGACAGTCTCCTCAGGCGCTTCAACAAGAAAGTGCAGCAGGAGGGCATCCTCGCTGAGGCGAGGCGCCGGGAGCATTTCGAGCCCCCCAGCGTGCGGCGGAAGAAGAAGGAAGCGGCCAAGCGCCGGAAGAGCCTCCGGAACTCCTAGGAAAGAAGGGTAGCTGCGGGCGCATGGGTTTGCAGGAGCAGCTCCATAAGGACCTCCAGGCTGCGATGCGCCAGGGCGATGTGGTGCGCCGGGAGACTATCCGTCTCCTGCTCAGCGCCATCAACTATGAGTCCATCTCCAAAGGGAAACCCCTGGAGGAGCCGGAGATGCTGGCGGTTCTCCAACGCCAAACCAGGCAACGCCGAGAGAGCATTGAGGAGTTCCGCAAGGGCAACCGCGCGGACCTGGTGGACAAGGAGAGCGCTGAGCTCAAGGTGCTGCTGGCCTACCTCCCCAAGCAGCTCAGCCGGGAGGAGGTGGCTGCCCTGGCGCAGCAGGCGGTTGAGGAGGTCGGGGCCCGTGGCCCTGCCGACAAGGGCAGGGTGATGGGCAAGCTCATGCCCCAGGTCCGTGGCCAGGCCGAGGGGGCGCTGGTCAACACCGTGGTGACCGAGCTGCTGGAGAAGCGTTCCCAGGCCGGCTGAGGGACTGTCCCATCCCCTGAAGCATGGCTATCCCTTGTCTCTAAAGAGGGCTTGTGCGCCCTGCCTCGGCTTTCTTCTACTTTGACGGCGCCAGGCGATGAGGCTTGCCTCTCGCGGCGCCAGACGGTAGTCACGGCAGGCGTCTGTCGCCTCAACACCCCGGGGAGCCCTTGTCGCGTCGGAGGGGAGCATGCGCTTTGGTGTTGTGGTGTTCCCGGGAACCTGGAGCGACGGTGACTGCTACCACGTTCTGCGGGATGCCCTCGGCCAGGAAGCCGAGTACGTGTGGCACAAAGAGCGGGACCTCTCTCGCTTCGACTGTATTGTCCTCCCTGGGGGCTTCGCCTACGGCGACTACCTGCGCGTCGGGGCCATCGCCAGGTTCTCCCCAGTGATGGAGGCGGTGGAGGAGTTAGCCAGCCGGGGCAAGTTTGTCATCGGCATCTGCAACGGCTTCCAGATCCTCTGCGAGGCCCGGCTCCTGCCCGGTGCCCTCCTACGCAACCGACAGCTTCAGTTCCGGTGCGAGTGGGTCCACCTGCGGGTGGAGAACGCTGAGACATGTTTCACCTCCTCCTGCCGAGAGGGGCAGGTGTTGCGCATCCCCATCTCCCACGGGGAAGGCCGCTACTACGCCGACCCTGACTCGTTGCTTGCCCTGGAGAAGGAGCGGCGGGTGGTATTCCGCTACTGTGACCCCCAGGGCCGCATCGCTCCAGAAGCAAATCCCAACGGCTCGCTCAACAGCATCGCTGGGATTATCAACCGCCAGGGGAATGTCCTGGGGATGATGCCACACCCGGAGCGGGCCGGCGAGGGGCTCCTGGGTGGCACGGACGGCCTCTGGATCCTGCGGTCGCTGCTCCAGCCTGCGGTGACCATGCTGGCTTCCTAGAGAGGGGTGCACTTGCTGGGAATCTTCCTGGCAGCCCTTGCCGCCACGAGTTGGGGCATCATGCCGCTGTTCGTGCGGCTGGGGCTCCAGCACCTGAGAACGACCAGGGGCACGGCCATCTCCATGATGGCGGGGAGTACTCTGGTTCTCTTCCTGGCCTTCGCCTGGCACTGGGAGGTCATCCGCCACTTCCCCAGGGGGGTGGTCCCCTGGATTCTCCTGGCGGGGGTTGTGAGTCCCTTGGGGCAACTCCTCCACTTCCAGGCGGTGCGCATGGCGGGGGTGGCCAGGGCAATGCCTATTCTCGGGACGGCCCCCCTCTTCTCGGCGTCGCTGGCGATTCTCCTCTTGGGTGAGCACCTGACCGTCCCTCTTGGGCTGGGCATCCTGGCAGTGGTCGCTGGCATCGCCTTGATCGTGCATAGCTCGTGAGACGGGCATGAGAGGAGTGCGAGCGCTGCTCCTGGGGGCGTCTATCCCTGCCCTCCATCGAGGGTACATGGCAGCCGTGGGAGCTGCCATAGCGTATGGCGGTGCCCACGTCATTGCTCGCCGCATCGTCCAGGACGTGCCGCCCCTGGTGGGGTCCGCCTTCTCCCTGACCGCGGGGGCAGTGCTTCTTGTCGTCCTCTTTCGGCAAGCTCTTCTGCGAGAGCAGGGCGCGGCCCCGCCGCGGGCCTATCTGTACATTGTGCTGGCGGGCCTCGTCTCCGCATGTGGTTCAATAGCCCTCTACTGGGCGCTCAGCAAGGCCCCGGTGGTGGTTGTTTCCCCTATCGTTGGCACCAACCCCCTAGTTTCCATCCTGTTGAGCCGCCTCTTCCTGCAACGGACGGAGCGGGTTACCTGGCGCATCGTCCTGGGGGCTCTGCTGGTTGTAGGAGGGGTGGCTCTTATCGCGCTTGGGCGGGCTTAGTGTCCTGAGTTGTTAACTCGTTGAATAAATGCAGCGACTGTTGGGCAGCCCCGTTCACGGTTCGACAAGCTCACATCTAACGGAGAACCCTATTCCGCTAGCCCTGAGCTTGTCGAAGTGCGGCTGGGAATATACATTTTTCTTCTGAATCAGGACACTAGCAGGGTGCTGAAAAACTCTTTCGACCATCCCCCTTGTATCTTAAGGGAAGGTAGAAGAAAAGCCACT
>JACQUN010000002.1 GCA_016210285.1 Chloroflexota bacterium | reverse complement strand
GGACTGCGCGGCCCCGCCGCTGAGCAACAGGAGCACAACGCCGATAGCGGCTCCCAGCGCCGCTGCCAGAGCTACGACCCTGCGAATACTCAGCCAACTCCTCATCATGTATCCTTCCCTATTCTCGTAATGGTTTGTCGAAATATGGACCTTCTCGGTGCAAGTATAGCATTGCCAATGATATTGTCAATCGGGATTTCCCATATACAGCCCGCGTCAGTCGTCGCAGGTTCGTCATCTGACGGGAGGACTATACCACGCCTTTTCCCCCGGTCAACCGCGGGTTCATTGGGTCGCCAGGAGCTGGCCCGCGTGGGCGCTCCAGCATGGTCCCTCGGCGCCTCGCCCTGGGGGTGGACGGAGCCAGGAAGGCAGCAGTGCTCTTGACATTGAGAAGAGCCAGTCCTATGGTATGGCTGAAGCGCGGGGCCCTGGCCACCGCCGCGGCGCCGGGGGGTGATGAGCTTCTGCCCCGCCAGGCATTGGCACAATGGGAGAAGGAGGTGCAGGCATGGGCAAGACCATCGCGGAGAAGATCCTGGCAAGAGCCTCCGGGCGGAGAGAGGTCTCCCCAGGCGACTACATCGAGGTCAGCACGCCGTGCCCGGTGACCCACTTCGTGAGCATGGGCAGGGGCCCTGGCCAGATGAAGCAGATGGGCTTCAACAAGGTGTTCAACCCCAGGCTGGTCAACGTGGTGGATGGCCATAACGGCTCCACGGCCTCACACCGCGCTGGGGAAGAGCGCAACGCCGTCCGAGCGTGGGCCAAGTCCGTGGGAATCCCTGAGGAGAACATCTACGACCTGGGCCGGCAGGGGGTGGAGCATGTGCTGGCCGGGGAGAAAGCCTGGGCAGTGCCCGGAGAGTGCTTCTTCCAGGTGGTGAACGGCCACACCACCACGCTGGGCGCCCTGGGCGCCTTCGCCATCACCCTCTCCTACGGCTCCGGGGCCTACCTCATGACCGGAAAGACCTGGATACGGGTGCCACAGTCGGTCAAGATGGTCATCAGGGGAAAGCTTCCCAAGGGGGTCTTCGCCCGGGACATCTTCGAGTACACCCTGGGGCAGATCGGCCCCTCGGGCGCAGTGGGCATGGTCCAGGAGTGGACGGGGCCAGTCATCGAAGCGATGGACATGGACGGGCGCTTCGCCCTCTGTTGCAACGCCCTGTTCTCCGGGGCCTGGACAGGGATCGTGAACCCCGACCAGAGGACCATCGAGTATGTGAGGGCCCGGAGCAAGGAGCCGTTCGAGCCGCTGGTGAGCGATCCGGATGCCAAGTACGCCAAGGTGTACGAGTTCGATGTGTCCAACCTGGTGCCCCAGGTCGTGCCGCCGCCCAAGCGGTACGTCATCAAGCCGGCGGTGGAGCTGGCGGGCACCCGGGTCAACCGCGGGTTCATTGGCTCCTGTGCAGGGAGCCGGATGGAAGACCTGCGGCTGGCAGCCCAGGTGCTGAAGGGACGGAAGCTCCACCCAGAGGTCATCCTGAACATCACCCCTGGGACCGTGAACATTTTCAAGCAGGCCCTGAAAGAGGGGCTCATCGAGACCTTCCTGGACGCCGGGTGTGTCGTGCCGTCCCCTGCGTGCGGCATGTGCTTTGGGGCCAACACGCCGCTGGCGGCAGGGGATGTGTGCATCTCCACGGGGACCTGCAACTACCCGGGGCGCATGGGGAGCAAGGATGCGGAGATCTACCTGGGGAACCCGGCCACCGTGGCGGCCTCCTGCGTCGAGGGGCGCATTACCGATCCCAGGAAATACCTGTAGGGCGGCGACAAGGCTACCCGAGGAGGAGGAGCTATGCCCAAGGCGATGAGAGGCAAGGCATGGGTCTTCGGGGATACCCTGGACGTGGACTGGGAGATCTGCCCCTTCGAGACCCTTATCCAGATCGTCCATCGGGTTGGGTTTGATGGCCTGACCTACGAGGAGCTGGGGAAGTACTGCATGACCAAGGTGGACCCGGACTTCCCCAGGAAGGTGCAGAGGGGGGACTTCATCGTGGCCGGGGAGAACATGGGGTACGGCCACGACCACGACCATGCCTGCATGTCCATCAAGGGGGCGGGGGTGGCAGCGGTGCTGTGCGAGAGCACCAACGCCAACTTCCTGCGCAACTCCATCGAGCATGGGCTGCCCGTGGTGGAGCTCCCCGGCATCAAGGAGGTGGTCAGGCAGGGGGACGAGCTGGAGGTTGACCTGACCAACGGGTATGTCAGGAACCTGCGGACGAAGGCGGAACTGAAGTTCGCACCGTACCCCAGCTTCCTGCTGGACATGCTGGATGCGGGCGGGCTGTACCCCCACCTCGCCCACCAGATCAAGGCCGGGAAGCCCTCCTAGCAGCGTGAAGACAACGCCGAGGTAACGCCGAACCGCAGCGCCAGGGGGTCTGTGCTCCTGGTCCGGCGGTGGCCCTTCCTGGCTTCTCGCAGCAGCACAGACGGGGTGCCTCCCCGTTGCGCGCAGACAGTTCGCTCTCCTTGACAAGCGGGTGGGCAGCCTCTACACTCAACCATACAACTGAAAGGCCCAACGGCGACGAACGGGAAGAGTACGCCCTCAGCGAGGCTCAGCGAGCCGGGTCTGGTGTGAGCCGGTGTCTGCGCAGGGGCCGAATGGGCCCGGGAGCCTCCACCCAACCAGGCAGGGCCAGGGTTCACCCTGGACCCACTGCTTACAAGCCGCTGTCTCAGCACCACCTTTTCACAGAGGCAGAGGTTTTTGAGAGTGAGTCCTGTTAGAAGTGGGTGCAGGGCCGAGCCCTGCTGCTAGGAGTGGACGGAAGGGGCACCGTTATCACAGCCCTGGGTGGCCTGGGTGCCAGGCGCAGGCGCCCCCACCGACAAGAGATGCCCTGCGGGTGTGCCTTCTGGGAAGCAGGGCAACAAGGGTGGCACCGCGGAAAAGACCCCGCCCCTTGAGGGTGGGGTCTTGTGTTTCCCAAGCTGATTTCTGAGGAGGTGCGGCAATGGCGGACGAGACCAAGGTTCTGCTGAGCGAGAAGGAGATTCCCACCCACTGGTACAACATCATCCCGGACCTGCCCAGGCCTCTGTCTCCCATCATCCATCCGGGGACCAAGCAGCCGGTTGGCCCCCAGGACCTGGCCCCGATTTTCCCCGTGGCCCTCATCATGCAGGAGGTCAGCGGGGACCGCTACATAGAGATTCCAGAGGAGGTTCGGGAGGCCTACCGCCTCTGGCGTCCCACGCCTCTCTACCGAGCGCACCGGCTGGAGAAGGCCCTGGGCACCCCGGCTCAAATCTACTACAAGTACGAGGGGGTCAGCCCCGCCGGGAGCCACAAGCCCAACACCGCCGTGGCCCAGGCCTACTACAACAAGAAGGAAGGGGTCAAGCGCCTCACCACGGAGACCGGCGCTGGCCAGTGGGGCAGCGCCCT
>JACQUN010000023.1 GCA_016210285.1 Chloroflexota bacterium | reverse complement strand
GTTCACCGAGGTCCTGCCGGACACCCTAAACCTTGATCCGGAGGACGTCGAGGCCAGGATCACACCGAGGACCAGGGCTATCCTCACGGTGGACTACGCGGGCCAGCCCTGCGACTACGAAGCCATCCATGCCATCGCCCTGCAACATGGCCTCGTGGTGATCGAGGACGCTGCCCAGGGGCTGGGGGCCATCTACCAGGGCCAACGCGTCGGCTCCTTCAGCCCACTGACCACCTTCAGCTTCCACCCCGTCAAGTCCATCACCACCGGAGAGGGCGGGATGGTCACCACCGGCGACCCCCATCTGGCCCAGCGCATGCGGGCCTTCCGCAACCACGGGATCACCACCGACGCCCGGCAGCGGGGCTCGTGGGTCTATGAGATGGCGGACCTGGGCTACAACTACCGCCTCAGCGACCTCCAGTGTGCCCTGGGCCTCAGCCAGCTCACGAAGCTGGATCGCTGGCTGGCCCGTCGCAGGGAGATCGCCGCGCGGTACGCCAGTGCCCTGGCCCACCTGGAAGAGGTGCAGCTTCCCCAGATCCTCTTCGATGTGGAGTCCGCCTGGCACCTCTACGTCATTCAGCTCCGCCTGGAGATGCTTCGGGTTGGCCGTGAGCAGGTGTTCCAAGCTCTGCGGGCCGAGAACATCGGGGTCAACGTCCACTACATCCCGGTCTACTGGCACCCCTACTACCACGGGTTGGGCTATCGGCGCGGCCTCTGTCCGGTGACCGAGAGCGTCTACGAGCGGCTCCTGACCCTCCCCATCTGGCCCGGCATGACCGACGAGGACGTGGATGATGTGGTGGAGGCCATGACGAAGGTTCTGAGGGCCTACCGCCGGTGAAGCGAGCGTACCTGCGGGCCGACGGCTCGCGGCGTTTGGGACTGGGGCACATCACCCGAAGCCTCGCCTTGGCCGAGGGCCTGGCGTCAGCGGGGCACGCCCCGGTGTTTGTGGTGAAGGCCGAGGAGCCCGCAGTCCTGGACCGAATACGACGCGCCGGCTATCTAGTCGGGGAGTTGCCCGCTGCAACGAGCTTCTCCGAGGACCTGCGCTGCATGACGCTCCTCCTCGCCTCCTGCGAAGACCGACCGGTGGTGGTGACCGACCTGTGCAACACCGACACCCTGGCTCACCTGGAGGCTTATCAAGACTATCTGGGTGGTCTGAAGGCAACGGGCGCCTGCCTGCTCACCATTGACGACCTGAACACCCTCCCCTTTCCCTCCGATGTAGTGGTGAACCCCAACATGGGCGCCGAGCTTATGCCCTACCAGCGCGTGGAGGGCACAACCTATCTCCTGGGGCCGCGATACTTTCTTCTGGGCCGCGAGTTCCGTGAAGCCGCGTTGCGGCCTCGACAGGTGCGGCGACAGGCCAGCCGGGTGGCGGTGAGCCTGGGGGGCGGCGACCCCCACGGCGCCGTGGAGAAGGTGCTGAGGGCCCTTCTGCAAGTCCACGGGGCAAGGCCCTTGGTGGTGCAGGTCGTCCTGGGACTTCAGGACGTCGTGCCCCCAGAGATTGGCCGTCTGGCCCAGCAGTTCGAAGGGCA
The DNA here is from genome assembly GCA_016210285.1 of Chloroflexota bacterium. The sequence goes on along the minus strand of JACQUN010000023.1, from coordinate 1,059 downwards.
ATGCCAGCTTATGACGGGCGTCGAGAGCCTGGCCCCACTGTTCCTGTGGTGCGACGTGGCCGTCATTGGCGGCGGCCTCACCAAGTACGAGGCGGCGGCAACCGGGACGCCTGCCATTGTCCTGTCTCAGGTAGACCACCAGTGGATGGTCATGCAGGAGTTTTCCAAAGCAGGCTCCGTGCTGCACCTCGGACGGGCCGAGGAGGTGGGCGAAGAGGCCCTTGCCTCCACCCTGACGCACCTTTTGGCCGACTATCCCCAGCAGTGTGCCATGAGCCAGTCAGGCAAGGCGATAATTGACGGCAGGGGTGTGGAGCGGGTGGTGGGGGCACTATGTCAGAGGTGAGTCTCAGGCCTGTGCGCGAGGAGGACTGCCGTCTCCTCTGGGAGTGGGCGAATGATCCGGAGGTGCGTAGGCAGTCGTGGAATTCAGCTCCTATTTCATGGGAAGAGCACGTTCAATGGTTTCAACAGAAGCTCACGGACTCGTCGTGTGCCATCTATCTAGCGGTAAACAACTTGGGGCAACCCGTGGGGCAGGTTCGCTTCGATGTGGCAGCAAACGGCCAAGCCGAAGTCTCCGTGAGTATGGATGCCTCTTTTCGTGGTAAGGGGTATGGGACCGCAGCCATAGAAGGCGCTGCAAAGCTGTTCTTGGGCGCCAGGCGCTTTCAGATGTTGACGGCCTTTATCAAGCCTGACAATCGGGCCTCCGTTCGAGCCTTTGAGAAGGCCGGTTTTGAATACCAGGGGCTGGTTCGGGTTCACGATGAGGAAGCTATACGGATGAAGCTGAGGGGAGAAAAGCTCAGCAGCGGGCCTGCCCTGGCGGTGGCTAGAGAGGAACCCGATGAGTGATCCTCGGTGTGTTAACATCTCCGGCCGCCCCATCGGCCCTGGCCATCCCACCTACATCGTGGCGGAGCTCTCGGCCAACCACCACCAGCGGCTGGAGGAGGCGGTGGAGCTGATCCACGTCGCCAAAGAGGCCGGCGCCGACGCCGTCAGGCTCCAGACCTACACGCCGGACACCATGACCATCCAGTCGGACACTTCGCC
>JACQUN010000022.1 GCA_016210285.1 Chloroflexota bacterium | reverse complement strand
GAGATCAACCTGTACCGCATCGCTCAGGAGGCCCTGAGCAACGTCGTACGGCACGCACAGGCCAGAGAAGTCAGCCTATCCCTGGTTCGCCAGAACGATCACGTAATCCTGCGGGTCACCGACGATGGCATGGGCTTTGACGCCGACGCCCCCGAATTACGCCGCTCAGCGCACCTGGGGCTCTTCACTATCAGGGAGCGTGCCCGCCTGGCTGGCGGGGTGGCCGCCATCATCTCCCAACCAGGCAGAGGCACGACTGTGGAGGCCTGCATCCCTGTGCCACAAGGAAAGGGGCAGCAGATATGAGCGACCGCATCCGCGTCGCCATATGTGATGACCATGGCGTGGTCCGTGGCGGACTCCGCGCCCTCCTCAGCCTGGAGCCCGATATGGAGGTGGTTGGCGAGGCCGGCAGTGCGGAAGAGGCTCTAGGACAGGTCGCGGCATGGAGGCCTGACGTGGTGCTCATGGACATCACGCTACCCGGCATGGACGGCCTGGAGGCGACCCGCCAAATCCTTCGTGATGCACCTAGCTGTCGCGTCCTCATCCTGACCGTACACCAGCAAGCTCACTATCTCCTCGAAGCCGTGAAGGCAGGGGCCTCGGGCTACGTCGCGAAAAGCGACCTCGACGTGGAGTTGCTTGGCGCCATCCGAGCTGTCCATCAGGGGAATGTCTTTATTCAGTCAGCGGATACCAGGGTGTTTTTCCAGGCATACCTCGAGTCAGGGGGTTCAGTTGAAGGCCAGCGCCTCAGCGCCATGGAGCAGCAGGTGCTGAGGCTCACCGCCCAGGGAGCCACCGCCCGGGAAATCGGCGAGGTCCTGGTTATCAGCCCCAACAGCGTGGGCACCTACCGGAGACGGATCATGGAGAAACTAGGGCTCCAGGGGCGCTCCGAACTGGTCAAGTGGGCCCAGGACCACGGAATGCTGTCTTATGAGTAAGAACGCCCACCTCCTCCCAGACCAGCGCTGCCATAGCGCCTGTCACAGTTTTTGTGACACGTTTTGCCTCAATTGTTGTGACAGCGGCCTCCCTTTTTACTCCTACACTAGCCTCAGTATGCAACTTCTGCAGGAAGCTACCGCACCGGTGGAGGAGGCTGCCACGGTTATTCGTGTGGTTCTCGTAGAGAGCAGCGCGGTGGTGCGGGCAGCCCTCCGCGAGTTCCTTGCGCGTCACGGCGAAGGCATAGCGGTTGTCGCCGACATGGGAGACCCGGAAGAGGCTGTTCAGCAGGTGGTCGCCAGGAGGCCGGACGTTGTTGTTCTTGACCTCTACGAGTCCGTCAGAGCAGGGTGGGAGTGCGCCAAGCGCATCCAGGAGCGAGCGCCAGGGACGCGCACAATCCTGGTGTCCTCGGGGTTCACGGCGCTGTCGCCACAGGAGCTCAGTAAAGCGGGGGTGTGCGGGCTTCTAGAAAGGTCGAGGCTGCCTGGTTCATTGATTGAGGTAATCAAACAGTGTGCGGAGGGTTTGTGCTGGGCAGGGAAGGCGTCCGAGTCATAGTGGCCGAGGACCACGAGACATTGCGTATCCAGATCGTCGAGCAGTTGCAGCGCACGGCGGCCGGTGCGGTAGAGATAGTCGCCGAGGCGCGCAACGGCGAAGAAGCCATCGCGCTGGCGCTGCGACCAGACCAGGGACCTGCTGATGTCCACGGACATCATTGAGGGCGAACAGGTCCTCCAGGTTGGAGCAAGCGGCTTTCTCTCAAAGGTTAGGCTGGCGGAAGACCTGCCACGCGCCATTCTGGAGTGTGCATGGGGCGCGTGTCCCCCCATCACGGAGGAGTCGGTCCAAGAAGGGAGACGCCAGACCGGGTTCAGGCGTGGTGCAGCAATCAATTTCTGGCAAGGGCATTCCTCTAGGAGGTTAGCCATGAAGGTAACTAGAAGAACCTTCTTGAAGGGGACCGGTGTCGCGGGTGGCGCCCTGGTGGCCAGCCGCTTCCTGTATGGCCCTTTGGAGACCCTGGTGGCGGGCTCGCCAGAGGCTGCCGCGGCCCTGGAAGAGAAGTGGCTCCCCACCACCTGCTGGATCGGCAAGCAGGACTGCGGGATCCTGGCCCGCACCATCAACGGGCGTGTGGTCAAGCTGGAAGGCAACCCGCTGGCCCCCAGAAACCGCGGCACCCTGTGCCCCAAGGGCGTCGGCCAAATCATTGCCCTTTATGACTACAATCGAGTCAAGACGCCTCTCATCAGGACCAACGAAAAAGGGGTCGCAGGCCAGTGGCGTCAGGCCACCTGGGACGAGGCGCTCACCCTCGTAGCAGGGAAGCTCAAGGAGGTGAGGGCCAAAGACCCCAAGCTCGTGCTCTGGCAGAAGGGCAGGAGCAAGCAGGAGGCCATCTACGACAACGCCTTTGTGAATACGATTGGATCCACCAAAGTGGGGCACGGCGCATACTGCTCCGACGCCGGCTACCGCGCCGCCGAGTACACCATCGGCCCCAGTGGCAATGCCAATCCAGATTTCCGCTACACCCGCTACATGCTCTCTTGGGGCTGGAATATAACCAACGCCGGCGGCAACAAGCTGTGCTCCATCACATGGAACCAGCAGCTCTCTGAGGCTCGCCAGCGCGGGTTGAAGATAGTGGTCATAGACCCGTATGTGAGGAACGCGGGGCCGTTTGCTGACGAGTGGCTGCCCATAAAGCCGGGCACAGACATGGCCCTGGCCCTGGCCCTCTGCCAGCAGATCGTCGCCCAGGGGACGATAGACCAGGAGTACCTGAAGAAGTACACCAATGCCCCCTTCCTGGTTCAGGCGGACGGCACCATCCTCCGGGCAGACGGCAAGGAGCAGGTGTGGGACACCAAGGCCAATGCTCCCGCGCCCTTCGACAGCAAAGATGCTGCCCCTGCTCTGGAAGGCACCTTCAACGCCCAGGGGGGAAACGTCAAGCCCGCCTTCCAGCTCTTCAAGGAGCATGTGGCCCAGTACACCCCCCAGTGGGCCGCTGGCGTGTGCGGGATTCCAGCCGAGAAGATCATCCAGGTGGCCCAGGAGCTGGGCCAAAACGCCATGATCGGCAGCACCATAGTGGTGGACGGTGTAACTCTCCCATACCG
>JACQUN010000020.1 GCA_016210285.1 Chloroflexota bacterium | reverse complement strand
GCATCATCCACTCCATGGTGCAGTTCGTGGACGGGTCGGTGAAGGCGCAACTGAGCCAGCCGGACATGCGCCTCCCAATTCAGTATGCCCTGTTCCACCCCAGGCGAGTCCACAATGGCAACCTCCCCCGCCTGGACCCCCTTCGCTTGGGTGCCCTGAGCTTTGTCCCCCTGGATGAGGCGCGCTACCCCTGCTTCAGGCTCGCCCTGGAGGCAGGCCAGCGAGGGGGAACGTTCCCGGCGGTCCTCAGCGCTGCCGATGAGGCGGCTGTGGGGCTCTTCCTTGCTGGGAAGATCGGCTTCCTGGACATCCCCAGGGTCGTCACCAAAGCCCTCGACCTGCACAACCCCGTTGCCAGGCCAACGCTTGAAGAGATCCTGGACGCCGACCGGTGGGCACGGGAAACCGTGTGCCATGCGGTGGGGATTTCGGCGTGATCAGCATCCCTGTGTTCACCGTCCTCTCCTTTGTTCTGGTGCTGGGCATTCTGGTCCTGGTGCACGAGTTGGGCCACTTCCTTACCGCCAGAGCGTACGGCGTCAAAGTGCTGGAGTTTGGCGTCGGCTATCCGCCGCGCCTGCTCTCTCTGCGCAGGGGCGAGACGGTCTACTCCCTGAACCTGCTGCCCCTGGGCGGCTTTGTCAAGCTCCTGGGGGAGGAAGACCCCTCGCACCCTCAGAGCCTGGCGGGCAAGGGCATCCTCACGCGCTTTGTCGTCCTGGGCTCGGGTGCCGCGATGAATGCCCTTCTGCCACTGGCCATCTTCTCCCTCCTCTTCATGGTCCCCCACAAGACCACGGTCGGTGACGTGGTTGTCCAGGCCGTCGCACCGAACTCGCCGGCTGCCCAGGCAGGGCTAAAGCCCGGCGACGTGGTGCTGAAGGTTGACGGTCGCACCATGGAGAACCATGTGGAGCTGGTCAATCGGGTGCGCGTGAAGCTAGGCGCTAACTCTACCTGGCTGGTGCGGCGGGACAAGCCCGTGCTCACCCGGGCCCCGGGTGGAGAGCCCGGCCTGAGCACCCCCCCGCCACCCGCTTCCTCCGAGACCTTCCAGGTCACCGTCCGACCCCGCTGGCGGCCTCCCGAGGGCCAGGGCCCGGTGGGGGTGCAACTGGACACTATCTCTCGCCGGATTGTCTCGGACTTCAACCCGCCCTGGGAAGCGATCCCCCTGGCGCTTCAGCGCATGGGGGAGGTCTCCATCCTGTTTATCAACGAGGTCAAGAGCTGGATCATCGGGGGGAACCGCCCACAACTGGCAGGTCCTATCGGCATCGCCCAGCTGACGGGAGAGGTAGCCCGAGCAGGGTGGCTCCCCCTGCTGGAGCTCACCGCACTGCTGAGCATCAACCTGGCGGTGCTGAATATTCTGCCCATACCGGCCCTGGATGGCGGTCGCCTCCTTTTCGTAGCCATCGAGTGGGTGCGTCGCGGGAAGCGAATCTCGCCCCAGCGCGAGGGGCTGGTCCACCTCGTGGGCTTCGTGGTCCTCATCAGCATCATTCTCATCGTCAGCTACCTGGACATCAGCCGGATTCGAGCAGGCGAAAGCCTGCTCCGATGAATGCGCTGAATCAGTCGCCACTGGCCTCAGCGCTGTCCCCCCCTCCTTGAGCACAGGCTTTGCACACAAGGCCCTCCGAGCCCTTCCGCCCTGAGCGGACCCCAGGGCAGGCTCCGCGAGGATTCCGGGCGACGGGAGACCCTCTGCAGAGTCTCCCCCGGCTGAGCGAAAGGCCGTGGGTGACAAACCCGAGGCCGGACCCCTCCTTCAGTGCAAGGGTGAGACAGGGCAAGTATATAGAGGAGAGAGAAAGGACCTGCGTGGAGCCTAAGGAGCTTGAACCACAAAACCCAGCAGTGGTCGCCACCGCCAGCGAGGAGTTCCAGCCGCTTCCACGCCGCACGGTGGTGCTGACCATGGCCGGCGTGATGCTGGCCATGTTCCTTGGCTCCCTGGACCAGACGGTGGTGGGGACGGCGATGCCCCGCATCATCGCCGACCTGGGCGGCTTCGACCGCTACACCTGGGTCACCACCGCCTACCTCGTGGCGTCAACCACCGTGGTGCCCGTCGTGGGGCGCCTCACGGACCTGTACGGTCGGAAGTGGTTCTACGTCGGGGGCCTCGTCATCTTCCTGCTGGGCTCCGCCCTGGCAGGCCTGAGTCTGACCATCAACCAGCTCATCGCCTTCCGCGCCATTCAGGGCCTTGGCGGCGGGGTCATGATCGCCAACGCCTTCGTGGCCATCGGTGACCTCTTCCCTGCGGCAGAGCGTGGCAAATACCAGGGCTTCATGGCGGCGGTCTTCGGGCTCTCTTCAGTGATTGGGCCCGCCCTGGGGGGCTACATTACCGACACGCTCTCCTGGCACTGGGTCTTCTACGTGAACATCCCCCTGGGAATCCCGGTGGTCGTCGTCTTCATCCGGTTTTTCCCGCAGACCCGCCCCACAGCGACCCGGCATCAACTCGACTACCTGGGTATGGTAGCGCTGGTGCTGGCCGTGGTGCCGCTCCTGCTGGGGCTGTCGTGGGGCGGAGTGCTGTACCCCTGGGGCTCGCCGCAGGTCATCGCGGCTCTGTCCGTAGCAGCGGTCATGGTGGGGCTCTTCATCGCAGTTGAGCTTCGTGCCGCCGAGCCCATCATGCCCCTCACCCTGTTCCGGAACCCCATCGTGAGCATCTCGTTGGTGGTCATCTTCCTCACCGGGTTCGGGATGTTCGGCAGCATCATCTTCGTGCCGCTCTTCTTCCAGGGGGTCCTGGGCTCCTCAGCCACCAGTAGCGGCAGCTTCCTCACCCCCTTGATGCTGGGGGTTGTGGCAGCCGCCGCGCTGTCGGGCCAGGCGCTCTCTCGCCTGGGAGGGCACTACCGCCTTCAGGGCCTTGTCGGGCTCGCCATCATGGGGACGGGGATATTCCTGCTCTCCCGGATGACGGCAGAGACCAGCCATGCCAGGGCGGTGTTTGACATCATCATTGTCGGCCTCGGGCTGGGGACGACCTTCCCATCCTTCACCATCGCAGTGCAGAACGCCGTACCCCACCGGGTGATGGGGATAGCGACCTCCTCTACCCAGTTCTTCCGCTCCATCGGCGGGACCATGGGCCTGGCCGTCCTTGGTGCTACCCTGACCCACCGCTTCACTGCCCACTTGCTGGCAGAGCTGCCGCCAGCCGTGACTCAGGTGCTTCCTGCCGACCGGCTGTCGCAGCTCACGCGCAACCCGCAGGCCCTGATGAACCCCAGCACCCTCGGGCGCCTTCAGGACAGCTTCAGCCAACTGGGGCCGCGTGCCACGGACCTGGCGCAGCAGATGGTTCATGCCCTTCGCGGGGCGCTTGCCCTAGCCATCGGGGATGTCTTCCTGATCGCCCTGGCAGCGGTGGCCACATCCTTTGTTGTCACCCTGTTCCTGAAAGAAGTCCCGCTGAAGCAGCGGTGAGCTTTTGCCTTCCTGCGTTGCTTTGGGAACCACGGCCGGCACCTCGTCGCGAGGAGCCAGGTACAACCGCTCAGTAGATAGACATGAGCAAGGTGAATAATGAGCATAGGAATCTACCAGTGGACAGACACAGCCCGCGTGCTAGCATCGGACGGGAATTGCTAGATAAGCCAGCCTTGGCTAGACGACTGCGTAGTCTTGTTCAAAAGGCCCCTACTCCTGTAATACAGCAGGCTCCGACCAACATACAGCGGTATGCCGATATGTATGGGGAGCAGGTTACAGCGGATGCACTAGCCGACCTCAGCAAATACTTTTCAGCAATTAGCACCAGGTTTAGGCAAACACTAGCAGGCTGCGGAAAAAGGGGAAGTGCAGAGGGGCGAAGCCCCTTTGCCGGGAGTCTGAGGG
>JACQUN010000001.1 GCA_016210285.1 Chloroflexota bacterium | reverse complement strand
GTGGACTTCCAGTCCCTGGAGGACAAGCAGGCCACCATCCGCCAGCGGGACAGCATGGAGCAGGCGCGGGTGCCCATCGCAGAGTTGGAGAAGCGCCTGGCGGAGCGGCTGGGAGGGGGAGGCCAGCCATGACCAACCGTGCTCACGACTGGCTGAAGCAGGCCCTCCGGGACCTGGAGCAGGCCAGGGCCTCTCGCCGCTCTGGACGCCACGAATGGGCCTGCTTTGCCGCCCAGCAGGCCGCCGAAAAGGCGGTCAAGGCCCTGCACCTCCACCTGGGCCAGGAAGCGTGGGGCTACGTTATCGCCCAACTCCTTCACGAGCTCCCTGGGGAGACGGATGTGCCCTCTGACCTGGTGGAAAAAGGACGCGTGCTGGACAACTTCTACATCCCCGCGAGGTATCCCAACAGCCACCCGGCAGGGGCGCCCTTTGAGCACTATGGGCCGCTCCAGAGCCAGCAGGCGGTGCGCTATGCCCGTGAGACGATTGACTTCGTCTGTGCTAAGATGGCCTGATGCTGGGGCCGTGGATAGGGCCGTGCGGCGGTGGGCCCAGGAGGCCGCGCGGCGGCACCCAGGAGCCCTGCGCATCGGCTACTTCGGCTCCTACGCCCGCGGCGACTGGGGCGTGGGCAGCGACCTGGACCTGGTGGCCGTCGTGGAGGACTCGCCGGAGCCCTTTCTGTCCCGCGCTGCCGCCTGGGACACCACCACGCTCCCCGTCCCTGCCGACCTCCTGGTCTACACGCGGGCCGAGTGGGAGGCCCTGGACCCCCGTGCCCGCTTCACCCGCACCCTCCGGCAGGAGACCGTGTGGGTGTACAGCCGCGGGGAGACGTAGTGGCGAGCTACCTGCCTGCGTTGGCGGCAAGGGACTACTATAAGAGTGGCACGCTGCCAGAGGGTGCGGGTGCCCATCGCGCAGCCTGGAGCAGCGCCTGGCGGAGCGGCTGGCGAGCCTCGAGGAGAAGCGGGGGTAGGGGTCAGGAGCTAGGGGCTAGAAGAAGCCAACACAGCTAGTCAGAATGACACGCATATGATATGTAGAGGTGTAAAATGAACCGGCTAGAACTGGACAAATGGGATCTGAAACGGCTCTTCGAACTGCATAAGAAAGGCAGAATCAACCTACAACCGGAATATCAGCGTGGGAAAGTTTGGAATGATGCACAACGGTACGACCTCATTGACACCGTGCTCAGGAACTGGCCAATGGGGCTGATACTCCTACGTGTCGAGGAAACTCAGGATGCTGACAAAGTCCCCATTGACCGCTACGATGTGGTGGACGGTCAACAGCGACTTACAACCTTATTCGCTTATATGGACGGTTCGGAACCGTGGGCGCTAAAGGCTCCGCCCAAACTCAAAGAGTTTCGGCCATACAAACAAATCACTCAAGGCAAGCAGACACGGGTAGATGAATATAAGGTTGCGTTGGCTCTTATGAGGGAATACGAACCGCCGGAAATCCAAGACGTGTACAGCCGCCTTCAAACTGGCAAGCCCTTGAAAATAGGTGAAAGGATCAAGGCGCTGCGAACGCCTTTCAAGGAATACGTCAGAGAGCTAGCTGCTCATAAGCTCTTTGATCTAGCAAGGAATCGTTTTCGTGACTCCAACTGGAATCTGGCGGCTCAGTTCCTTAAAGCTACTTACAAAGGTGATCCACTTGAGCGCGTCGAGTTTGACCTCCTTCAGGCGTTCCTTCAAGAGGAAAAGATGGACGATTCCAAGGCGCAAAAGGCCAAAGAGCGTGCAAGCAAAATAATGAACTATGAACTGAAAACTCTGAGGGAAGCGATCGAGCAGACACCGACCTTCGAGGATATTGTCGGAAGTGCAAGAACCTTGAAGTGGCTTTTCGCCCTTCTGATGCCACTGCTTGACACGTATGCTCTTGGTGGGAAAGAACATCTGGTAGCAAACGGCCTTCAAGAATATTATCATGCCAGGGGCAAGGTTTCATCTCCCGAATGGGTCGCCTATCACGCCACAGGCCGGACAGGGAGGATGGACACCGACGATGTCACAGTATGCCTTAATCAATTGGCCGCGTACATCATCAACGCTTCCGGTGCCGACCCCCTGGACACTAACAGAAACAGATTTTTCACTGCGTCCCAGAGAAAACAAATCTGGGAAAATTCCAAAGGTGTCTGCCAAGGCTGTCAAATACCGCTCTCAAAAACGAACTTCCACGCCGACCATATCAAACCACACAGAGAAGGTGGGCAGACGACGATTGATAACGGGCAAGCTCTATGCTCCGCTTGCAATAGAAAAAAGGGTGCCGACATCCTTTTCCCTATCTAGACAAAGGCGGATTAGCGACAGCCGGTGTGCAACCCTCCACTTACACTTGACAAACCCCTTCCTGGTCCGCTAAGGTCCAGGTCCATCCGTTCGGGTGGAAGGGGCTCAGACAATGGCTTTTTACGAGGTATACGGCAAATGGTTCCACCTCCAGTACTCAGATTATTTCAGCAGCGTGGTTAAGGCTCGCACACCTCGTGAAGCCCTTTGCCGATTTGCCAGATGCCGCTCCGGGGTTAGGCGGAGTTCAGCCATACAGTGGGAACACGAGCCACCTGAAGAACCAAAAGTTGGATTGCAAGGTCCGACGCCCAGATTCTGGGTAGGGGACGACCAAATATACCAGGTTCGCCGGATAACGCTCGTGAGACAAGTGGAGATGTCGTGCCCCTCCTGTAAAGGCACGGGAAAGACCAGAGGTTTCGTAGACATTCCCCAACAACAAGGCCATACTCCGGCTGTCTCTGAGATACTGCCGCGACCTCCATTTTTGGCCTCGGGTAAATAGCCTCCAGCAGCGTCAAACTCCGTGTTGTTTTCCTGTCCATCCCCTTGACTTCTCGCCCGCTCATCGTATCTAATCATCTTGCCCACCAAACGCTTCGCAAGAGGGTAGCAGATGGCTAGCAGCGCCTCTCCCCGGCAGGACGAGCTCATCGCCTGTATCCGCTCCCTTCGCGAGACCCTGGAGCGCCTCCAGGAGCTCCTGGAGCTCCCCCAGGAGGACACTATGGAGCGCTTCTACAAGCGCCGCAAGGAGCTCCTGGCCTCCATCTACCTGGCCGGCGGCATGGACAAGGACAGGCTCTTCGCCTTCCTGGACCAGCACAACACGCCCCACCAGTGGATCGGCCAGCAGGTGAAGGCGGGCTACCTGGAGAAGCTCCCCCGCCCGGGCGGCGCCGACCTCTACGCCGTCACCCACAAGGCCGTCGGGCAACTGGGCCTGGAGGGGGAGACCGAGGGCCTGGCCGCGATATCGGAGGAGGCCCTGGCCGCCGACTGGGACAACCCGGAGGATGCCGCCTATGACAAGCTCTAAGCTCCAGCGCGGCGACGTGGTCCTCCTGCCCTTCCCCCTGGGCCAGCCCACCGCCAGGGGGCGCCGCCCGGCGGTGATCCTCAGCGGGGAGAGCTACAACACCAATGCAGGCAATCTCATCATCGCCCCCGTCACCTCCCGGACCGGCACCATGCGCCTGGGCGACCACGCGGTGCAGGACTGGCAGTCGGCAGGGCTTCTGAGCCCCTCCGTGGTGCGGGCGCACCTGGCCACGGTCGCGGCCTCGCGGGTGGTGCGCAGGCTCGGCGCCCTCTCCCGGCGGGACCTGGACGCCGTGGCCCTGTGGCTCAAGCGCGCCCTGGAGGCGTGATGCGCATCCTGCACTTCTCCGACGTCCACATCGGCGTGGAGACCTTCGGGCGCCCCGCCACCGAGGCGGACGTCAACGCCCTCCCGCCTTCCTTCGCCCCCGGCGTGGACCGCCGCACCTACCTGAGCATGTCCACCCGCCTCCTGGACTTCCTGGCCGCCCTGGACGAGGTAGTGGACTCCGCCATCCGTGAACGGGTGGACCTGGTGCTCTTCTGCGGCGACGCCTACAAGAGCCGAGACCCCTCCCAGACCCACCAGCGGGAGTTCGCTCGCCGCCTGGCCCGCCTGGTGGAGCACGGCATCCCGGTCTTCATGGTGGCGGGCAACCACGACCTGCCCCACGCTCCGGGGCGCGCCTCCGCGGTGGAGATCTTCCCCACCCTGCGGGTGCCCCTGGTGCAAATAGGCGACCGGGTGGCGGTATACCAGGTGGGTACAGGCGCTGGCCCCCTCCAGGTGATGGCCCTGCCCTGGGTGCGCCGCGGCGTCCTCCTGGCCCAGGAAGACCAGCGGGGCAAGGGCGCGGAGGAGGTCACCCGCGCTATTGAGGAGGAGCTGACCAGGCGACTCCAGGAAGCGGCCGAGACCCTTGACCCTTCCCTCCCGGCAGTCCTGGCAGGCCACGTCACAGTCAGCGGAGCCGTCACCAGCACCGAGCGCTCCATGATGCTTGGCCGCGACCACGTGCTCCAGCTCAGCAGCGTGGCCCTCCCCGCCTTCGACTACGTGGCCCTGGGCCACATCCACCGCCACCAGGCCCTGAGCGCCTCGCCGCCAGTGGTCTATCCGGGGAGCCTCCAGCGGGTGGACTTCAGCGAAGAAGGCGACGCCAAGGGGTTCTGCCTGGTGGAGCTTGACCCCTTGCGGCCCAGGGGGGGTCGCGCCCGATGGGAGTTTGCGCCGGTGAAGGCCAGACCCTTCGTGACCGTCCAGGTGGACATAAGGTCCGGGGATGAAGACCCAACCCGAACCGTCATCCGGGCCATCCAGGGCAAATACCTGGAAGGGGCCGTCGTTCGCCTGCAGCTCCGCATCCCCGCCGAGGTGGAAGGACGGCTGAATGAGCGGGCCGTGTTTCAGGCCCTAAGCGCCGCCCATACCATCGGGCCCTACATCAAGGAGGTGGTGCGGGAGCGCCGCGTGCGCCTGGAGGCGGCGGTCAGAGGGATGGCCCCCGCCGACGCCCTGAGAGCATACCTTGAGAGCCACCCGAGCCTCGACCCTGACCTCAAACGGCGGGCCCTGGAGAGGGGGCTGGAGATGATTCAGCGGGAGGTGAGTCCAAAGCAGGCCTAGCGGGGTGTTGAAAAAGTCGAGGCGGCACCCCGCTCAGCTTTGATTCGCACCGGAAGGTTGTATCTGGCTAGGCGCCGACGCCCAGTTTTTCAACACCCTG
>JACQUN010000009.1 GCA_016210285.1 Chloroflexota bacterium | reverse complement strand
GTGTGAAGCAGGCGCTCTAACCACTGAGCTAGCCGCCCAGGGACAGCGTAGCATGGCAAGGTCAGGATTCGAACCTGTGACCTAACGATTATGAAGCGCCAGCTCTGCCGCTGAGCTACCTTGCCGCGCGGGGCTTCCTTACGGCCCTGGAGATACTATACCAACGCCCCAATTTCCTGTCAATCTTGCCCCGAACACCCTTGACAACAGGCAGCGAGGCGCACTACACTCATGCCATCTGAGAGCGGGCGTGGTCTCTCCACGTCCCCATGGGAGGTAGTAGATATGGTCGAGACTGTTGCTGGCCCCACCCGTCGCCCCCGCGTCAAAGATGCCCCCGCAGCCATAACCGTCATCGGTGTCGGCGGTGGCGGCGTCAACGCCGTCAAGCGCATGATGCACTCCCGAGCAGTCCCCGGGGTGAAGTACATCTGCGTGAACACCGACGTCAAGTCCCTGGAATCGGTGCAGGGGGCCCAGGTCATCCACATCGGCGAGCGCCTGACCCGGGGGCTGGGCGCTGGCGGCAAACCTGAGGTCGGGGAGCAAGCCGCCGACACTGGGCGCAACGCCCTCAAGCAGGCCATACACCGCAGCGACCTGGTCTTCCTGGCCGCTGGCATGGGCGGGGGCACTGGCACCGGGGCCGCCCCCGTGGTGGCGGACGTTGCCAAGCAGAGCGGAGCCCTGGTGGTTTGCGTCGTGACCACCCCCTTCTCCTTCGAGGGCGCTCGCCGCCTGGAGACCGCTCACGCCGGCATTGCACGCCTCAAGGAGAAGGTGGACAACCTCATCGTTATCCACAACGACCGGCTTCTGAAGCTCTTCAAGAAGGATGTCCCCATCGAGCAGGCCCTCCAGATGGCTGACGAAGCGGTCATGTACGGCGTCCTCTCCGTCGCCGAGCTGGTCAACGTCCCTGGCGAGATCAACGTGGACCTGGCCGACGTCAAGAACATCATGCACCTGCCCGGCCATGCCCTCATGGCCATGGGCGAGGGCAGGGGTGCCGGCGGCGTTGTCGAGGCTGCGCGCCAGGCGGTGAGCAACCCGCTGCTGGACCTCTCCATTGACGGCGCCAAGGGGATCCTCTTCAACGTCAACGGAGGGCCGTCCTTGACTCTGGGCGAGGTCAACGCCACCGGCGAGTTTATCTCAAGCAAGGTTGACCGGGATGCCATCATCTTCTTCGGCATGGTGAACGACTCCAAGATGGAAGACAAGGCGCGCATCACCATCATCGCCACCGGGATCCCGGACCAGCGGCCCAAGCCGGCCCCGCAGGCAAGCGCCTGGGAATCCAGCACAAAGAAATAGGACCCTGCGGCACGCGCCGCCCGCGCGGCGGGGGTCGGTCGCCAGCTCAAGCTTGTCAGGGGCCCTGGCAAGTCCCATGCCCCACCCTCCAGGGTGGGGCATGGGAAAAGTGCCCTGCGCCCCAGCCTTCAGGCTGCGGTCGCGGATGCCAGCGGAGCCACAGCAGGCTAGAGTTGTCCTGCGGGTGTGGGGGGAGCTCTGCGGTTTGCCGCGCCAGCGGCTCCCCGCACCCCTGCGGAGAAAGCCTGGGGCGCACTCGCCGAGGGCATGGGTCCCCCCTCGGGAATCCCTGAGCCCCTCTGGCCCTGTGCTTTTCGCACCGTGCACCGTCAAGCCCCTGAAGCGCATGTGGCGGGCAGCAGAGGGCTGTGCCAGCGTACCGCTGGCAGGCAGAGCCAGCGGGCGTTTCTCAGCGCTCCCAGGAGGCCAGATGCCAGGGGGCGGGTAGAGGGTACTCCTGCCCCTCGTCCGCAGGGCTCCGCAGGGGCGACCCCTGCTCAATCCCTGCCCTCAGAGCCGCCAGCGTCCTCTGGAGCCATTCGATTTGCCGGAGCTGCTCCTGCGTGTCCCCGTTGAAGTCCTGGAACCTCTCCTCCAGACCCTGGACAGAGGCCATGAAGTTGTCGCGGCGCTGCCGCAAGCGGTCGACCTCTGAGAGGCGCCCCTGCATGTCCTGGGCCAGCCCCTGGAACTGGGTTTGGAGGTTCTCTGCGAAGCCTGTTAGTTCCCGCCGGCGCTTTTCAAGCCGATCGTAGTCCGGGTTCTTCTGGGTCAGCAGCATCTCGTCAACCACTGCGTTGTAGGAGGACGCGACACCCGCGAAGGCCTTTTGAGCCGCGGCATCCACGTCACGGGGGGCAGGGCTCGAAGCGGTCGCTGGGGGGCCACCCTCCTTCAGCATGGGAAAGTCCATCATAGCCGAGGCTATGAAGCCGAGCACCACCGTCACCAGCCCAATGACTATCCCGGCCACAGACGCCAACTCCTTGACCAGCTCCACCTGGGAGCTGCCTTTGCCTGCGACAGTAAAGTCTGGCTCGCACCCTGGGCCCCGGACAGGAGCAGACGGGCCCGAAGGCGCTTCCCCTGCGCCCAGTATGCTCCCCCCCGAGCGCCCGGACTAGTGTGTGGCTTCTGGAACACGTGACGAGGGCCACAGCAAGGGTGATGGGGAAGGGTTTCCAAGAACCCCTTGTGCACCCGGTTCACCCCTCTTGCGTGCCTGGGGTTGAGTGTGGAACAATCCAGGCGGAGGGTGCGATGCCACAGCCTGACCTCAGCGTTGAGCTTGCACCGGGACACCCGCGAGGCTTGCGCGTGGCGAACCCGGTCCTGGTGGCCGCGGGGACCTTCGGCACCGACGGGTTTGGGGCCGGGCTCCCCCCCGGGTTCCCCTACCACCGCCTGGGAGCCATCGTAGCGAAGACGACCACCCTGCGCCCGCGGGCGGGGAACTCCCCCCCCCGCATCATCCAGGGGCCAGGCTGGACCCTGAACTCCATTGGTCTCCAGAACCCCGGCATGGAAGCCGTTCTCCGCGACCAAGCCCCCCTCTGGGCGACCTGGCGGGTCCCCGTTCTCCTGAGCATCGCCGGGGAGAGTGTAGACGAGTTTGCTCGGCTGGCAGCGGCGACCGAGGGGGTCCCGGGTATCGCAGCCCTGGAGGTCAACGCCAGTTGCCCGAACATCGCCGGGGGGCTGGACTTCGCCCAGAGCCCCACCGTGGCAGCGCAGGTGACCCGGGCGGTCAGGGCAGCTACCTCGCTGCCGGTGCTGGTGAAGCTCACCCCCAACGTCACGGACATCCTGGCAGTGGCCAGGGCAGTGGCCGAGGCCGGGGCGCACGCCCTGACCCTGACCAACACGCTCCTGGGGATCGCCATTGACGTTGAGAGGCGGCGACCCGCCCTGGGAGCTACGACGGGGGGTGTCTCCGGGCCTGCCCTGAAGCCTGTGTCCCTGGCCGCGGTGTACCGGGTCTCCCAGGCGGTCTCCATCCCCGTCGTCGGCGTGGGAGGCGTCAGCACTGCCCAGGATGCCGTGGAGTACCTGATGGCTGGGGCTCTCGCAGTACAGGTAGGCACCGCCAGCTTTGCCAACCCCTGGGCGCCCATCGAGGTGCTGGAGGGCCTTGGGGCGTACGTGAAGCGCCGCAAACTGTCCAGCGTCCGCGAGCTTGTTGGGGCAGCGCATCCACAACGGGCAACGCAGCCCGCCGCCGTTCCTTCTCCGTGATACACCGTCCCGTTGACAGCTCCCCAGCCGACGTCTACGATGGCGCAACAGCAGGCTCCGAGGGGTGCCGTGCAGCCGATGGCTTTGCCCAAGAGCCCCAGGGAGGTGCGAGCCCTCATTCGGGCTGGCGAGTGGGACCGCCCCACTGCTGGGCTGGCCCCTGGCTTCGTCCAGGCTAACCTGGTGGCGCTGCCCAGGGAGCTGGCCTTCGACTTCCTCCTCTTCTGCCAGCGCAACCCGAGGCCCTGCCCGCTGCTGGAGGTCGTAGAACCAGGCTGCCATGAGCCCCGCCAGATGGCCCCGGGGGCTGACCTGCGCACCGACCTGCCCCGCTACCGGGTTTACCGCCACGGCAGGCTGGAGGACGAGCCCCGCGACCTCCTGCGCCACTGGCGGGAGGACTTGGTCTTCTTCCTCCTGGGGTGCAGCTTCACCTTCGAGGCAGCCCTCCTCCAGGCTGGCATCCCACTGCGCCACTGGGAGCAGGGGAAGAACGTCTCCATGTTCATCACCTCAGTGGAGACGGTTCCGGCCGGCGTCTTCGCCGGGCCGCTGGTGGTGAGCATGCGTCCCATCCCCAGGGACAAGGTGGTGCGGGCGGTGCAGGTGACCTCCCGCTTCCCGGCGGCGCACGGTGCGCCGGTGCACATCGGCGAGCCGGGGGCCATTGGCATCCGGGACCTGTCGCGCCCGGACTTCGGCGACCCGGTGGAGGTGAGGGAAGGGGAGGTGCCCGTGTTCTGGGCCTGCGGCGTGACCCCCCAGGCAGTGGCCCTCCACTGCAAGCCGCCTCTGATGATCACCCACGCCCCCGGCCATATGTTCATCACTGACCTCCGGGACGAGGCCCTGGCGGTCCTGTGAGTGCATTGTCCTATTCCACTTGCGTTGGGCACGGCATGACCTCCATTGAGGACATCATCCTGGACTCGGACCGCCGCGGTGTCTCTGCCCTGCGCCCCTACCTTCCCGCTGACTACTGCACCCAGGCGGCCTGCTACATCCTGGAGCACCCTGGCGCCGTCCTTATTGCAACGGGCTTCTACATCCTGGCGGCAGGTGCCCCGGAGACCGACGGGCCCCCCGGCGCCGTGGCCCTGGGGCGCGCCCTGGGGGCCCTGGGCAACCGCGTGGCCTTCGTGGTCGACTCGCCTTCCCTATCCCTGCTGCGGGGGCTGCTGGGCCCCTCGGCAGAGGTGGTGGATTTCCCCATCACCGACGAGGCTTCCAGCGATGCCTTTGCGAAACAGCTCCTGGCGCAGCTTCGCCCTTCCCTCCTTGTTGCCATTGAGCGGTGCGGGCGCACGGCTGAGGGGCTCTACCTGAACATGCGGGGGCGAGACATCTCCCCCTACAACGCCAGGCTGGACTACATTTTTCAGCACCATCCTCACACCGTTGGCATCGGGGACGGGGGGAACGAGATCGGCATGGGGAATCTGGCCTCGGTCATCCCTTCTGTCCCATCCCTGCCTCAGCAACCCGCCGTGACAAGGGTGAGCCGCCTGGTCATCGCCAGTGTCTCCAACTGGGGCTGCTACGGGGTCATCGCGGCCCTCTCTCACCTGACCGGGCGCAATCTGCTGCCCTCGCCCCAGGCGGAGGGGGAGGTCTTGCGCCGTGCGGCCCAGTTGGGAGCGGTGGACAGCATTGCCTTGAAGGCTGTACCGCAGGTGGACGGCTTCACCGTGGAGGAGAACAGCGCGGTGCTCCAGCGCCTGCACGGGTGGCTGCGGGCCAACCCAGCACCCGCAAGCGGAGGCAAGCAGCCGGGCTAGTGCCCTGAGTCAGAAGAAACATGTATATTCCCAGCCGCCCTTCGACAAGCTCAGGGCGAGCGGATTAGGGTTCTCCGTTCGTGGTGAGCTTGTCGAACCATGAACGG
>JACQUN010000217.1 GCA_016210285.1 Chloroflexota bacterium | reverse complement strand
TACGAGTACCGGGACCTGCTGGGGGACGTGGATGCCAGCATCAGAACGAGCATCCAGAAGGGCATCGGGGCTGGGGTAGCCAGGGAGCAGATCATCGTAGACCCCGGCATCGGCTTCGGGAAGACCACTGAACATAACCTGGAGCTGCTGCGGCGCCTGGGGGAGTTCAAGGCGCTGCTGAACAGGCCGGTTCTCGTCGGGACCTCTCGAAAATCCACCATCGGCCTCGTTCTTGGAGGGCTGCCGCCCCAGGAGCGATTGGAGGGCACTGCGGCCACCGTGGCCATCGCCATCGCCCACGGGGCAGATATGGTGCGGGTCCACGATGGACGCGCCATGGTGCGCGTGGCGCGCATGAGCGACGCCATCGTGCGGGGCTGGCGACGGGTGGGTTAGGGTGGATGCCTGACGTCTTTCTTGGACTGGGTTCCAACCTGGGAGAGCCCGCGGCCAACCTTCGGCGCGCCCTGACGCTACTGGTGAGCAATGGGGTGCAAGTCCAGAGGGTGTCATCGCTCTACGACACGGCGCCGGTGGGTTTCCTCGACCAGCCGCGTTTCCTCAACGCCGTCTGCCAGGCCGAGACATCCTTGGAGCCGATGGCCTTGCTGAGGGTGGCCAAAAAGATTGAGGCGATGCTGGGGCGGGAGCAGTCCTTTCCCAATGCGCCCCGCCCCCTGGACATCGACATCCTTTTCTACGGGGATCAGGTTCTGGAGACGCCTCACCTGGTGGTGCCTCACCCCCGGCTGGCGGAGCGGGCCTTTGTCCTGGTCCCCCTGGCTGAGCTGGCCCCAGGGCTTCGGCACCCCCTCCTGGGGAGGACAGTCGGGGAGCTCCTGGAGGCGGCGCCGGGGAGAGAGGGCGTCCGGCGGTGGGGGCCGCCTCCCGCGGTGGCCGCTCCGGGCAGGTAAGCCGGGCCCGCAGAGGTTCGCCGCCGCCAGGGGGGCCTACGTCCGCAGGCTGGGGGGCAGCAGGTTGGCGATGGCGTCCACGATGGGGTAGTCCTCTCGGCACTTGCCGCAGCGCAGGACACCCTTCACGATCTCGTCCCCTTTCTCCTCCTCCACCCTGAGCTCCAGGGGGCCCTTGCAGACAGGGCATGCCAGAATCTCCATCAGGTCACGCCGCATGACGCTCATACCTCCGCAGCGGTCTTTCGCCTTCTCGTTCCCGCGTCCAACGGGTATCGTCGGCGTCTGTTGCCAGGCTAGCGGGCATGCAGGGCCTGCTCGTACAGCGCTCTCAGCAGGTCCGCGAGGAGCACGATGGTAATACCCAGAATGGCGAACAGGTTAGCCCCTGAGACCGCTCTGGCGGCTCGGCGGACCAGGCTGGCTCGCCTGGACTGGGCCGTTGTGGGGGGGGTCTCTGGGCTGGGCAAGCGCCATCCCCGTGCCCGGCGCCCCCGCGCCAGGTAGAACATCCCCAGAGCCAGGGCTACCTTGAGGGAGAGGACCGCAACGTAGGGCACGCCCACAAACCCAGGGGTGAGTCTGGTGAAGGTCAGGATCGCCCCGGTGAGGATAAGGATGGCGATACAGGTATCCACCAGGCCTCGAAACTCCTGCAGGGCGAGGCGGTCAACTCCCTGGGTGCCTTGTGGCCCTCTTTTCAATACGGGTCGCAGGACCAGAACGTAGAACAGGCCTCCTCCAACCCATGCGACGGCCGCCAGGGCATGGAGCCAACGCACCAGCAGGAGGAAGCCGTCGTTCAGCGTCATGGACGGCGGGCGACGGACGACAAGGGACTCGTTCCCGGTGGTCGAAGCAGCCCTGTCCTCAACTTCAGCGCACCTGCTCGCGTTCTGACTGCTATTGTAGGTTGGCATGAAAGGGAGGTCAAATCGAGCATCCGAACGGTTGACACAGGTGGGCGATGACCCTACAATCGCCTGCGACTTCTAGCCTAGAATCGGGGGATTCTCTGATGAAGATCAGGCTCTGCGACCTCCTTGGGATTGAGTACCCTATCATCCAGGCGGGTGTTCCCTGGGTGTCCAATGCAGAGCTGGCGGCGGCGGTATCGGCGGCGGGTGGCCTGGGCACCATCACGCCCACCGCCGGTCTCCCGCTGGATGGCGACGTGAAGGCGAACCTTCGCGGCCAGATTCGCCGTGCCCGGCTGCTCACAGATCGCCCATTTGGAGTCACCCTTTCCCTCATGATCCCTGATGTCCTGGAGCTGATGGACATCGCCATCGAAGAAGGGGTTCGGGTCATCGTCACTGCGGCGGGCAGCCCTGCCCTTTACACCGGCTATCTGAAGGACAAGGAGGTGAAGGTCCTGCACCTGGTGGCATCGGTGCGTCACGCAAAAGGAGCGGAGGCTGGTGGAGTGGATGCCGTGATTGCCGAAGGCTTTGAGTCGGGAGGATACCTGGGGGTAGATGAGATCCCCACCTTCGCGCTGGTGCCTCAGGTGGTGGACGCCGTTCACGTCCCGGTGCTGGCGTCGGGGGGTGTCGCTGATGGCCGTGGCGTCGCTGCTGCCCTCAAGCTGGGAGCCGAGGGGGTGCATGTGGGCACCCGCTTCATTGCTACCACAGAGTGTATTGCTCACCCCCGCTACAAGGCAGCCATCATCAGCGCGGTGGACAGCGGGACCACGGTCCTGGGCAGGGCCAGCCGCATGCCAGTCCGCGCCCTCAAGACCCCGGTCACCCTGGCTCTGCGGGAGGCCAGGGACCCTCAGAACCCGCGCGCCTACTGGGAGTCGGTCCTGAGCCCCGAGCGTGTCCGAGCGGCGGCCCTGGAGGGTGATCTGGAGCGTGGGATCCCCTTAGCGGGCATGGGCTCCGGAATGCTCTCCGACATCCTCCCGGCGGCGCAGGTCATACAGAAGATGGTGGAGCAGGCCGGGCTGGCGCAGGCCAAGGCCCGCTAGTGTCCTGAGTTGTTAATTCGTTGAATAAATGCAGCGACTGTTG
>JACQUN010000216.1 GCA_016210285.1 Chloroflexota bacterium | reverse complement strand
TCGGCGATGGCGTCGAGGTTCCGGGCGTCACCCTGATAAAGGGCGATTTTAGCTTCAGGCAGAGGCTCTGTCAGTGTACCGGAGAAGTTGAGACGGTCGAAGGCGAGCATAAGGGCATCGCGGTTGATGTCCACACCGATGGCATGGCGGCCTGTGAGCTTGCACTCCACCAGGGTGGTGCCGCCGCCTACCATCTGGTCCAGGACCGTGTCCCCAGGCTGGGAGTAGCGGAGGATTACGTTGCGGGCGATCTGGGGGGCCCAGTTGCCGCGATAGCCGGCCGCGTGGGTAGCCCAGGCGCCGCGCTTGGGGAAGGACCAGAGGGTGGTGGTCTCGGTCTTGAAGTCCTGGGGCTGCAGGGCTTTGGGGTGCTGGGGGCCGAGGAGGCGGATCTCGGATCGCCCAACTGTAACAACTTTGTGCCGGGCAAGGAATTCAGCGTAATCAGTCTCGGTGACTTGCTGCAAAGATCAGACCGCCTGAGCGATCCGATCTTACGCATCGCTTGGAAAAGATCAAGATCAGATGATCTAGTGGAGGAGAGCACTACCTTACGATGCGGTAGCGCCCACGACCTAGGAATCGCAGCACACCGTTGTCCCTCAGGATCTGGAACTGCTGGCGGATTTTATCCTGGACGTTCCGGTTGTCAGGGTGAATAGACCCTAAATGACCTTTAAACGACCTATAGAAGTCCTGTAGGACGAACTCGTTTAAGCCAGTCGCCCGCTGCATTTCCCTCACACACATAAGGGTATCTGCACCCCATCCCCCCTTCGCATTCTCAGCCACGCCAAGAAAGGCAAACTGGCTCCACGCGTTTCGCACGTCTGCCGGCGGCAAAGCCTGCTCAGCAGAGATGACCATAACACGGGCATCCAGCGGTAGGGCACGCAGTAAGATATTGGAACCTATCCACCCGTGGCGTCGTGCTGTTGGGCCCAACGCGGGACGCTCTTCTACAACGGCTGGAGTAAAGAAGTAACCAGGCACGACAAACAGGTCAGTGACTATCCGCCTCTGTGGTGAATAGCTGAGGAACGCATAGTGGGGCACCGTCCCATTACGAATGGCGTCCATCTTGGGCTGATAAGCGGAGTTGGTAACGCTCCCACCAAATGACCCAGCCGTGCTCTTTAGCTGATATCTGGCTGTGCAATCCTGGCAGCTATAATCTGCGACCTTTTCATTTCGTGGAAGCGGTTTCAATTCGTCACACGCACAGGCTGGACAATAGAGGTTGGCGGTCGCCCACTGCTCAGTAATAACTCGCGCCCTCTGGCTAGGGCTCTTGTATCTGGTGGCCGCGGAAGGGTCTAACGCCAGGTCCATTTAGCCCTACCCTTCAGATGGGTGCGATTGCGGGGGACCAGGAGCATACTCGTAGATACGTCATTTACAACCTTAGCGCACATGCCCGTGGTCTATCACGAAGGGTGGCGTAACGAATGCTTCTCGCGCTTAGACATCAGCCCCCAGGCCAAGGAGCGGCAACGATGGTCACGCCTTCAGGCTGCCGGGTCGTGGCCGTGAGCTTGTTGGCGCGTCGCCCAGCCATCTTGCGCCCATCCTCCCGGAGGATGGGCGCAAGATGGCTTCGTGTGGTCGTGAAAGCCCTTACCCCCGCTTCCCCTGCAACGCCCGTGCCGCCTCGTGCTGGGCGCGCAGCAGGCTGGGGCGCTCGCGGAAGTCGGGGATCACCTCGTGGTGCACCCGCAGGCAGATGAGGGTCGGGCCTGGCCTCTTCAGGATGTCGCTCACCTGGCTGGCAAACTCCTCCAGGTTGTCGAAGTCGTGGACGGCCCGGTAGCCCGAGGCCCGCGCCAGGGCGGTGAAGCTGAACTTCCCCTCTCCGGGGATGGGCTGGCCGCCGGTGGTGGTATAGACCCCGTCCTCAAACACAAAGTGATAGAAGTTGGACGGGCCCATGTTGCCCACCGTGACCAGGGAGCCCAGGTTCATCAGCAGGCTGCCATCGCCATCCAGGACGAAGACCTTGCGGCCAGGCTGGGCCAGGGCCACCCCCAGACCCAGGGACGACCCCTTCCCCATGGCCCCCATGACGGGCAGGTCCAGGTCCGTTCGCTGGGAGAGGGTGAGCCAGAGGCGGAGTGGGGTCATGGTGGGGACGACCACGGCGTCCCCACGGTGCTGGTTGATGACTCGTGTGGCTTCTAGTGAGGAGATCATGGCTACTGATACTCCCTGCAGATAAGGACTGCCATCGGCCTCGACCTGGCCTTCGCCTCCTGATAGGCCTGCGGGATGCGGTGAACGTCCGACTCGCTCTCCAGCAGGTAGTAGTCTATCCCCCATGCCTTGAGGATGGGCTCCAGGAAGACCGCCGCGGAGTCGGTGCGGGGGCCTTCCCGCTTGAAGCCCCGGTAGCCGAGGAGCAGGAGGAGGGGCAAGTCTAGGTCCAGCACCAGCCCCCGGATAGAGTCGCCGGACTCGAAGAAGCCGGTGCTCTGGATGAGGACCGCAGGCTCCTTGCCGCCGATGCGCAGCCCCGCGGCGACGGCCATGGTCTCCCCCTCCCGGCATACCGGGACAAGGGTGAGCGACTTCTCCGCCGTGAGGGCCTGGTACATGAACTTGGTCTCGCTGTCGGGGAGCCAGACGACGTGAGTGATGCCGCAGGCCTTGAGGGCCTTCACCACCTCTGGCGCCCGGATCCCAGCCTCCGTGGTCATCCCACCCATCCTTTCTCTCCCCTTCGTATCCCTAGCGCCCTGGTTGACGCCCACCAGGCTCTGGGCTACAGTGGGAGCAGCCTCGATTCCCCGGGTGTCGAGGGCATTGTAACGGCTTGGGCTATCCTGTTCAAGCATATGAAAGCACGGGTTCTTCTGGAAAGGGTGCAGGGAGCCTCCTCTTGCTATGGAAAGAGGTTCCCCGCCGAAGAAGGAGGCTGCGATGATGCGTGGGAACCTGGTCAAGGAGAAGCTCCAGCGGGGCGAGCCGGTGGTGGGCGCCTTCTGCAACATCCCTTCTCCGGCGGCGGTGGAGATCCTCGGGCTGCTGGGCTTCGACTATGCCATCATTGACGGCGAACACGGCATCCCCGACCTGGAGACCTCTGAGCACATGTTCCGCGCGGCAGAGGCTGTGGGCATCACCCCGCTGGTGCGCATCGCGCTGAACCTGCCCCAGAACATCCTTCGCTACCTTGACGCCGGGGCGATGGGCGTCCAGATCCCCATGGTCAACACCCGCGAGGATGCCCAGGCGGTGGTGAACGCAGTCAAGTACCCACCGGTGGGCCGGCGGGGGCTCGCTGCGGTGCGGGCTGCAGGGTACGGCATCCCCAGGGCCCTGGGGGAGTACGTGCAGCAGGCCAATCAGGAGACCCTGGTCATCGTCCAGATTGAGACGCGGCAGGCCGTGGCCAACGCCAGGGGTATCGCCAGCGTGGATGGCGTTGACCTGGTCTTCCTTGGGCCCACGGACCTCTCCTCCTCCTTTGGCTACCCTGGCCAGGCCACCCACCCGGAGGTCATGGCAGCCATCGAGCAGGTGGGGAAGATCGCCCGGGAGGCGGGCAAGGCGGCGGGCACCATAGCACGGGACCCGGCGGCCTATGAGCACTGGCGCAAGGCCGGGTTCCAGTACCTCTGCACCGGCGTCACCGCCTTCATGGTGGAGGGCGCGCGGGCCTACCTGAACGGCGCGCGGGAGAGGGAGAAGGGCTTGTTGCGGATGAGAACTGAGGAAGCCGTCGCGGATAGGATAGTAACACTCGCGCTGGGTGGTGGTATTCCCCGTCAGTTCAGAGTAGCCGATATACGTCCTATTCTTACCAAGGAGGGTGTTGCCCCAAGCCATATCAACACCATACTAGCTAATTATGAGGTGAATGGCGATATGGTTAAGCGGACGGGAGCAAAGGCCCGTTTCCGTCGGGTGCAACGGGGTCTCTACGAGGCCCTTTGACACGGGGTTCTTGTGCGGAAATCGCACCCGCACAAAAACCAGTCCACGGTGATGGGTTTATGTGCAAAGTCGGGTGTCCCCCAGACCCCCGTCAAAGGGGCTTCGCCCCTCTGATCACCCCTTTTTCAACAGCCTGTTAGGAGCCTGCCGCTCTTTTTGCACTTCAAGAGCTTCGCCAGAAGGGACCGGGAATGCCGTACGCCCCCTTGCTCTCTCCCCCAGAGGTGCAGGAGCGCCTGCAGGCCCTGCAGGGGTGGCGCCTGGATGGGAACGCCATCCTCAAGCGCTTCCGCTTCCGGGGCTTTGCCCAGGCCCTGGCCTTCGTGAACCGCGTGGGTGAGCTGGCGGAGGCAGTTGACCACCATCCGGACATCATCATCAACTACAATCGGGTAAGCCTGTCCCTTACCACCCACGCCAGCAAGGGCCTCACCCACAAGGACTTCGACCTGGCCCACCAGATTGATGCGCTGCCAGTCTAAGCGCAAGGAGCATTGCCATGCGCATCGGGTTCATCGGCCTTGGACTGATGGGTGCCCCCATCAGCCGCAACCTCCTGAAGGCAGGGCACCAGGTGGTGGCCTGGAACCGCACCGCCTCCAGGCTGGCGGCCCTGGTCCGAGACGGTGGGATGACAGCAAGCTCACCCCAGGAGGTGGCGGCTCAGGTTGAGGTCACCATCACCATGGTCACCGACTCCCCGGACGTGGAGGCGGTGGTTCTGGGGTCCCAGGGGGTGCTCCACGGGGCAAGGCCTGGCTCCGTGGTCATTGACATGAGCACTATCTCGCCCTCGGTCACCCGCTCCATCGCCGCCCGCCTTCAGAAGCAGGGGGTGCATCTGCTGGACGCTCCGGTCAGCGGCGGCGTCTGGGGCGCCCAGAACGCCTCCCTCTCCATCATGGTCGGTGGCGAGCAGGAGGTGTTCCAGCGCTGCCTGCCGGTGTTCCAGGCCCTGGGCAAGCGCATCACCTACTGCGGCGGCCACGGCATGGGGCAGACGGTGAAGCTGGTGAACCAGATTGTGGTGGCAGGGACCCTGGCGGCCGTCAGCGAAGGGCTTCTCTTTGCCGCACGGGCCGGCGCCGACCTGGAGGCCACCCTCCAGGCCATCGGCGGCGGGGCCGCCCAGTCCTGGCAACTGGAGAACCTGGGCCCGCGCATCCTGAAAGGGGACTTCGCCCCCGGATTCATGGTCAAGCTCCAGCAGAAGGACCTGCGCCTCATCCTGGACGCCGCACGGGAGATGCAGCTCCCCCTCCTCACCACGCCCATCGTGCACCAGCTCTACCGCGCCGTGGAGCGGGAGGGCCTGGGGGAGGAGGGCACGCAGGCCTACATCAAGGCCCTGGAGAAGCTGGCAGGGGTTCAGGCCCGGCTGCCGGAGAAGCGGCCCTGACTCCCTCCCGGCGCAGGAAACTCCCCGCTTCGCGAGGAAGGGTTCCCACGGCGGAAGGGGGCGCTCAGGGCGCCTCCCGCTGCCTTTCCATCAGGCGTTGCCAGTCCCCCAGGATCCGCCCATCCCTGGGGAAGGCCAGCGGCGGGAGGGCGTCCAGCGGGAAAAAGGCTAGAGCCTGTACTTCGGGTGAGCTGTTGGTCAACAGGCCGCCGACTGGGGCAACCGCGTAGGCGGCCAGCACCACCGGGTTTCCCGCCTCTGAGTAGAGGCCCACCAGTCCCTGCACCTTCACAGCCAGCCCCGTCTCCTCGAGAGTCTCCCGGCACACGGCCTCCTCGATGGCCTCACCCCGGTTCACGTAGCCGCCGGGCAGAGCCCAGAGCCCCATCCCTGGATTGTTGTTGCGCTGGACCAGCAGCACCCTCCCATCCCGAACGATGATGGCGGCGGCCACCAGCTTGGGGTCCAGATAGAGCACCAGGCCACACCGGGTACAGACGGGCTGCTCCCGGTCTTCCACTCGACGCCGCTCGATTCGCCCGCCGCACTGCGGGCAGAAGTGCAGTTCTGTTGCCATACGCTGTCGGGACAATCCCTATGCTATACTCCCCACGAGCTTACTCCAAACAAGGAGGTCTCGCCAAGACCGTGGCTTCCGAAGCACCGACCGTCACGTCCGAGGTTGTACAGTTCATCCTGCGCCAGGGGAGTGCACCGCTTCCGCCGGAGGTGGCTGCCGAGGCCAGGCGGTGCGTCCTGGACGGCACCGCCGTGATGCTGGCTGGATCCACCGAGCCATGCTCCCACATCTTGCGGGCACACCTGAAGGAGATCGGGGCACCAGGCCCCTCTTCTGTCCTGGGGAGCGACCTGCGCGCCCCAGCCCACCTGGCGGCGCTGGCAAACGGGGTCAGCGGCCACGCCATGGACTACGACGACACCCAGCTCGCCTCGTCGCCCGACCGGGTGTACGGCCTCCTGACGCATCCCACCGTTCCGGTGCTGGCGGCCTCCCTGGCCCTGGGGCAAGAGTTGGGGACCAGCGGGAGGGACGTGCTCCGGGCCTATGCCATCGGCTTCGAGGTGGAGTGCAAGCTGTGCGAGGCCATCAATCCCCGCCACTACCAGGGCGGCTTCCACTCCACGGCCACCTTCGGCCCCCTGGGAGCGACAACCGCCGCGTCGGTGCTGCTGGGTCTGGACGAGCGGCAGGCCCGCATGGCCCTGGGCATCGCTGCCTCCAAGGCGGCTGGAATACGCGCCAACTTTGGCACCATGACCAAGCCCTACCACGCTGGTGCGGCCGCCGAAAGCGGCATCGTGGCGGCGCGACTGGCCCGCCTGGGCTACACCGCCGACCCCAACGCCCTGGACGGCCAGTGGGGGTTCTTCCAGGTCCTGGGAGGAGGTTGCAACCCCAGCTTCATCCGAGGGAAGCTGGGCAACCCCTGGTCCGTTGTGGAACCAGGTGTGTCAGTGAAGCCCTACCCCTGTGGCTCCCTGCTCCACCCTGCCATGGACACCCTGCTGGACATGCTTACTGAGAACCAGGTACTATCCGGGCAGATCGCCGAGGTTCGCCTGGGCACCACCTCCAATGTCCTGGCGGCCCTGCGCTACCGCGAGCCCCAGAACGCCCTGGAGGCCAAGTTCAGCATCCCCTTCATGCTGGGCATCCTTGCGCTGCGGCGCCGCGCCGGCATCGCAGAGTTCAAGGACGAGGTGGTCCGCAGCCCGGAGGTCCGGTCTATGATGGCGAAGGTGCACCCGTACCAGGATGCGGAACTGGAGGCCAGGGGGTTTGAGCGCATCCGCGCCAGGGTGCAGGTCCGCCTGGCGGATGGCCACGCCCTGGAGCGCATCGCGGAGGTCTCCCGTGGCACCCCCCAGAAGCCCATGACCCGCCAGGAGCTGGGCCAGAAGTTCGCCGACTGCGCCCAGGGGGTGCTCGCCGCAGACCGTATCCCGCAGGCCATTGCGGCGGTCGAGCGTCTTGAAGAGTTCGGGGACGTAGGCGAGTTTGTAAGGACCCTGACGTAGGAGGGCTGCGATGGCGCTGGCCGACGCGCACCTGCATCTCTACGAATACTCAGAGGAGGCCCTTGACCAGGCCCTTGCCCGTGCGCGCCAGAAGGGCATAGAGCGGGTCATCTCCCTGAGCGTGGACCTGGACACCTCCACCACGGTTCTCCGCCAGGCCGAGGGCCGGGATATGGTCTCTACGGGCGTGGGGCTTCACCCCTGGTGGATTGCCGGCCCTATGACCGACTGGAGCTACCGCACCCTGAAGCGGATGGCCCGCAAGGGCATGGACAAGGGGAGGCTGGTGTTCATCGGCGAGGTGGGGCTAGACAAGAACCGCAACGCTGACCGCTGGGAGGGACAGGTCCAGGTGCTCACCCGCCAGGTGCACCTGGCCAAAGAGCTCGACCTGCCGCTGAACATCCACTGCCGCGGCGCCGATGCCGAGCTGGTTGAGCTGCTCCGCCGTGAGGGCGTGCCACCACGGGGCGGCCTGATCCACGGCTTCAACGGGGACGTAGAGGAAATGAAGCGCTACCTGGACCTGGGCTTCTCCATCTCCCTGGGCAGGGGTGCCCTGCGGCCCGAGGGGCAGATGGCCCAGGTCATCCAGCAGTGCCCCCTGGAGCGTCTTCTCGTGGAGACGGACTCCACTGCTCACTCCCAGCAGACGGAGGGCTACGAGCCTGCAACGGTGGCGACGGTTGCGGAGAACGTGGCCCAGGTGCGCGGCATGCCTCTGGAGGCGCTGGCCCGCGTCACATCGGCGAACCTGGCGCACCTCATCGGGAGGTAGAGCGGTGCGGCTGCGTATCTCCGCGGTCATTCGGGCGCCGCGGGAGCAGGTGTATGCCTACGTCACCGCCTACGGCCCAGCCGGCCCCACGGACCCTGCGGCCTTCCAGCAGAAGTATGGCCGCATCCTGGAGCAGAGCGGCAATACCTATACGGTGCAAGACGAGAAGGGGGAAGAGGAGGAGCGGCTGCGCTGGCGGTGCACCTTCGAGACGCCGTCCCGGAGGGTCATGGAGGCCCTGGACTCTCACTGGGCCGACCGCACGGACACGTTCCAGGAGGTCCCTGGCGCCACCCGCTGGACCATTACCTGGCATCCCAAGAGCAGGGGCCTCGTAGGGCTGCTTCAGTGGGCCTTCTTCGCCGTGCGGGGCGGCGGGCGGGCCCGCCGGCAGGTCATGGCTCCGGTGGAGCAGCACTTCCGAGAGGAAAGGCGATAGAGACGCCCTGCCTTTCGGTCCGCATGCCGCCAGTGGATTGCTCCGTTGTGTCCCCTCTCGCGGTTGAGTATACTTAGACAGAATTCCCAGCATGGGTAACTCCCCCGCCTCGGAGGAGGGCAAGCCTTCGGAGAGGTTGGGAAAGGAGCGGTGGCATGGAGCCGACACCGCTGGCGTTCTTTGGAGGCAAGTTTATCCCCGTGGCGGAGGCCAAGGTCGGGGTCATGACCCATGCCCTGCACTACGGTACTGCCGTGTTTGAGGGGATCCGGGGCAACTGGAACCCAGAGGAGGGGGTAACCTTTATCTTTCGGCCACGGGAGCACTTCGTCCGTTTCCTCCAGGGATGCTCCGTGCTGCGCATCCACATCCCTCATTCTGCTGACGACCTGGTGCGGCTCACGGTGGAGTTGGTGGAGCGCAGCGGCTTCCGAGAAGACCTGTACATCAGGCCGTTGGCTTTCAAGGCGGCGCAGCGGGTGGCCAACCTGAAGCTCCACGAGTTGGAGGACGATTTCACCCTCATCGCCGTTCCCTTCGGCAAGTACCTGGAAGCGGGCGTCCTGCGGTGTGTTACCGCCTCCTGGCGGCGCATGGACGAGACCATGATCCCGCCCCGGGTGAAGATCAGCGGCTTGTACGTCAATAGCATCCTGGCCAAGACCGACGCCGTGCTGGCAGGCTATGACGAGGCCATCCTCCTGAACCAGGACGGCCATGTGGCGGAAGGCTCTGGGGAGAACCTGTTCCTTGTCAAGGACCGAGTGCTCATCACCCCCCCAATGTACAGCAATATTCTGGGCGGGATAACCCGGGACTGCGTCATGCAACTGGCTAGCCATGAGCTGAATCTGGAGACAGTGGAGCGTCCCATCGGCCGAAGTGAGCTTTACCTGGCTGACGAGGTCTTCCTGACGGGCACGGCAGCGCATCTCACCCCCGTGGGAGAGATAGACAATCGCAAGATCGCCGACGGCGAGCCCGGGCCGGTGGCGAGCTCCCTTCAGGAGATCTACTTCCAGGCGATCCGCGGGAGGAACCCCAAGTACCGCCACTGGTGCACCCCGGCGGTTCCCGCACGGCTGGCGGCAGTCTAGCTTGGTGGAACCAGAGGAGTTGGCGTGAGCTTCTTGCCCTGGCTTTACCTCATGGGCTCCTGCTATCTCATTGGGGCCTTTCCTTCCGCCTACCTGGCCGGGAGGCTCCTGCGTGGCCTTGACATCCGGGCGGTGGGCGACCACAATCCGGGGGCCGAGAACGTGTGGCGCCATGTCTCCCACCTGGCGGGTTTGACCGTCGCGACCATAGACATTGGCAAGGGGGCGCTGGCCGCCCTGGCAGCGAGAGCGCTGGTCAACACCGATGGGGCAGCCATGCTGGGCGGGTTCTTTGCGGTGGCCGGTCACAACTGGCCTGTCTTCATGGGCTTTCGGGGGGGGCGCGGAGCCGCCACCGCGCTCGGTGTGCTTCTCCTCTTGATTCCCCGGCTGGTGTTTCCTCTGGGACTTGTGGCGGCAGTTCCCCTCTTCCTTACACGCAGCACAACGGTCGCCTTCGCCTTCGTGTATGTCCCGCTGCCGCTCGTCGCGTGGTACATGGGGGTTCCAACCCCCTTCGTGGCCTATTCAGTGGCCTTGCCGGTGATTGTCGGCATCTCTCACTTCATCACGTTGCGGAGGGTGGCGAGGGAGGAACGGAGCACCTAGCACATCACAATCTCGAATGGCGGGCCTGGCGCCCATGGGTAAAACGACAATGGACTATTTCATCCTGGTTGTTCTGGCCAGCTTCGGAGTCCTCCAGGTCGTGGCTGCATACAGCCGACTTCGGGGCCTGATGCTATTCCAGAGGTCTCTTCTCTGTGTTATCCTGGGGCTGGGGTTCGTCGCCCTGGGATTCCTCTGGTTCTTCGGGTCCGGCCCCCGCAATCTGCCGGACACGCAGGGAGGGTTGGACGGCAACCGCCAGTCGGCTCTGTTCGCCGAGGGGGCAGCCGTCGCGCTCGTGGCCACGCTGATCCTCTCCTCCCTCGTCAACCGCCACCGGCTCCCTGGATTGGGGGTGGTCCAATGGGGGCTCGAGGCGCTTAAGGAGGCAACGTACTTCCAGGCGCTGGGCACCGGAGTAGGTAGGCTATGGCGACAGCGGCCCAAGCGGACGCAGCGGTCCTCCTCTGGCTCAATGGCTGGGTAGGACGGTTCCCCTGGCTGGATACCGCCGCCAGGTTGGTCGTGAGCGACTACCTCGTGCCAGTCCTCCTGTCCTTGCTTCTTTTCGGCATGTGGTTTGCCGGCAGGGAGCCCACTCTTCGAGAGCGCCATCAGCGCGCGGTGTTGCGGGCAATCATCGGCATGGGCTTCGCCAGCCTGGTGGTGCTCATTGCGAACCACTACGTTTTCCGCCCCAGGCCATTCACCCAGTATGAGCTTCAGTTGCTGTTCTACATGCCCACCGACTCTTCTTTCCCCTCCAACCCGGCGGTGGTGGGCTTTGCCATGGCCACTGGCATCTGGACTGGGAACCGCTCCCTGGGGCTTGTGGCGTTCCTGGGAGCTGGCCTCTGGGGGCTCTCCCGCGTGTATGCGGGGGTCTCCTATCCCTCCGACGTCGTGGCGGGGGCCTTGCTGGGGATGGCCGCAACCCTTCTGGTCTCCGGCGCCCTGGCGACCATCGAACCTCTGCCCACCCTGGTGCTCCGCCTGGCCCAGCGTTTCCACCTCGCCTAGCAGGGGATGAAAAACCCTTTTCGACCATCCCCCAGACCCCCGTCAAAGGGGCTTCGCCCCTCTGATCACCCCTTTTTCAACGGCCTGCTAGTGTCCTGAGTCAGAAGAAACATGTATATTCCCAGCCGCCCTTCGACAAGCTCAGGGCGAGCGGATTAGGGT
>JACQUN010000215.1 GCA_016210285.1 Chloroflexota bacterium | reverse complement strand
TGAACAGCGCTGCAGGCTCCACGCCGGCGTAAACGACGCCCGGCTCCCCGGCACGGCCAGGCTCTACATGCCAGACCTTTTGCAGCTTGAGCTCCGTCGCCGCAGGGAAAGTCAGTCCGGACTGGGGCTCGCTCCAGGTGTGGCCGAGGTCTTTGCTGCGGTAGACCCGTGAGCCGAACCACGGGTCACCGACAGCAGCGAAGAGGGTGCCTGAGCGGGCGTCAAAGGCTATGTGCATGACGTTCTGGCCCTCGTGATATGGGCCGCGGACCCTCCAGCGACGGCGGGCTGGTCCACTCTCCATGACGAAGACGCCCTTTCGTGTTCCCACCAGAACCAGCACTTGCTGAGCCACCGCCTCACCTCCAATTCCATCGTCCCCGTTGATAAGCCCGGTACTTCATCTCAGCCGGAATTGCGCGTTGGTGTCAGTACCAGTCACTCAGTACCAGTTACAACGAGTTGAGAAAACCCTTATGCCCTCGCTTGTGGCTTCTCCCCCAGGTTCTTATCCAGCTCCCCGATGGGCGCCCGCACCTGCTCCACGCTGCCCCGCTCCCAATAGCACATCAGGCACTACAGCCTCTCCCACTCCTCTTCGGAGAGGCCAGCCTGCCGGAGGACAGAGCGCAGGGCGTTGAGCGGTACATCACCTGGATGCATGGGCACGGTGACCCCTCTGCCTTCAACGTTAACCAATCTCAAGTGCGAACCGCGCTGGCGAACCCCATGGAACCCTGCCCGCTCTAGTTTATCAATAACTTCCCGCGGTCGCAGGGGCCTAAGCGGCACGGGCGGGAACCCTTACCCGCAGGTAGAGCCCTTCCTCGTTGGATGGCTCAGTAGGTATGGGCTGACCCTCTTCGAAAAGGCATTCCAGGTGGAAGGCCAGCATCTCTTGGATGTGCTGCAATGCCTCCTCAGCATCGGCACCGTAATCAGCAATGTCCAGGGCAGGTACTTCGGCTACGATGTGTCCTGTTTCAGCATCACGGGAGAGGACAACCCTGAACTCGTAAAACTCTGTGTCTGTCATGGTACGTCCTTCAGCTTCTCCGCCAGGTTCTTATCCAACTCCGCGATGGGCGCCCGCACATGCTCGATGCTGCCCCGCTCCTGGATGGTGACCTACTTCCCTTCCAGCGATGCCAGGCGCTGCTCCAGGCTGCGCTGCCGCAGGGCCGTGGTCAGGTCGCCACGGGTGCGCTCCAGCACGCCCCGCACCATGTCGGTGGTGCGGCGCAGGCCGCGGGTGATGGCGTCAGGGAAGTCCATGGTGACCAGGGCGGTATAGACCTCGTCCATTACGTCCAGGAGCTCCTCGCAGCGGGAGACGTCGTCCCGGCGCAGGGCATCCAGGATGTAGCGGCGGAGCTCGCCCACCGCCTCGGCCAGGCCGTTCAGATACGGGGCCGCGCTCACGCCCAGGTCCCGAGGGCCAGGCAGAGGCTCGCCTGCCACCACGGCCAGAAGGGTCTGGGCCTCGGCGTACTCCTTCTGGGCGTCCTCCACGAACCCGGCGTAGTACACGTCCCTGTGGCCGTCCAGGATGCGGTCCGCCTGCCGCAGGGCCTCCCCCGCCACCTCCTGCAGCCCCCTTGCCTCGGCGAGCTGGCCCCGGTGAATCGCACGAATGGCGGTGGCGCAGTGCTGAATAGCCTCCCGGGAGAGCCGGAGGGCCTGCTCGCGGGCGCTGAACTTCTGGGAAAAGGCGGCCCTGGCCTCCTCGCTGATGGCCTTGATGCGCGCCAACTGGTCGTTCATGGCTTCTTCTCTCAGCCCCCCCTGCGGGCCAGGGCAGCGTGAACCCGCTCGCTCAGACGCCGGGCGGCCCCCTCCGGGTCCGGCGCCCTCCCTACCGCGCTGATGACCGCCACGGCATCCGCCCCGGCGGCTATCACCTCCTCCACATTGCCCTCAGTGATACCGCCGATGGCCACCACAGGCACCTGGGCGGCCTGCTTGACGCGGCGCAGCGTCTCCAGCCCGGCGGGGCGCGTCTTCTCCTTGGTGGAGGTGGGGAAGATGGTCCCCACTGCGATGTAGTCGGCGCCCTGGGCCTGGGACTCCACGGCCTCCTCCACCAGGGCGTTGGAGCGGCCCACCAGTTGCCAGGGTTCCAGGCAGCGGCGTGCCTGGGCGATGGGCAGGTCGTGCTGGCCCAGGTGGAGCCCGTGGGCACCGGAGGCCGCTGCCAGGTCGGCGTGGTCGTTGATGATGCAGAGGGCATCCTGCAGGGTGCACAGCTCCACCAGCCGCCGGGCCACAGGGAGCTGGTCCCCCTTGTCGTGAGCCTTGTCCCGGAGCTGTATGACGCGGGCTCCGCCCCGCAGCGCCGCGCCAGCTACCTCCAGCACATCCCGCTGCGCTGTCTGCGGGTCAACGATGACGTAGAGCCCCCGCAGCCGCGTAGCGCGCTCCCCTCGCAGCCGCGCGCCCAGATGCTGCTGCACTCGGGCCAGAACCTTGCGCGAGCGCTCGACCCATCCCAGCTCGAGGGCCCCCATCGAGAGCAGCAGAGCGACGGCCCCGTTCACCATCCCCAGGGCATCCAGGGCCTGGCCCAGGGAGACGGCTGGCCGCTCCCGGCGGGAGGCCGCGGTATCCGGGAAGAGGGACTCGCGCGCGGCACGGAGGTCATAGCTGAGGCCGACGGGCTGGGTGACGACCCCTTCCAGCAACAGGAGGCCCTCTTTGAGGGCCTCCATCTGAGCAGCAGTATACGGCGTCACCGCTACAGTTCCACCTCTTTGGGGACGGTGCCCTCCCGAGCAGCCTGGATCTGCTCCTTGACGCTGTTCGGCATCTCGACGCCGAACTTCTTGAAGCTGTCCTCAACATGGCGGCCAATGTTGCGGGGGTCTTTGTAGTAGTCCAGGGTGGGGAACCGGGGTGATGGGCCAGACTCCTCGGCAGCCGTGCTGGCGGACTTGTGATAGGCAAAGCTGGAGACCAGCCGGGCCAGGTCCTTGCCCCCGCACTGGGCGCAGACCGGATCCACCTGGTTGAAGACGGACTGGGTGAAAACCGTGGTGGTAGCGTTGCAGGCATTGCAGCGGTAGTCGTACAGGGGCATGGTGTCTCTCCCTTCCGCTAGGCCGATTCCTCCTCGCCTACCTCGCCCTCTTCTTCAGACTCGCCTGGCCGGACCCCAGCGTCCAGCAGGTCCAGGTCGCTGAGGCCACCGGCCTCATCTCCCAGCTCCCGCTTGACACGCCGCATCCAGTCGGTCATGGCCTTGGGGTCGTCCTCATCCACATCGTCCAGAGACCCGAAGTCCGGCATCTGGAGGCTTTCCCCCGAGGACTTGATGACCGCCACCTGAGAGATGAGGCGGGCCAGCTCGGTGGCGCCGCAGCGGTCGCACTGAGGGGAAGCCGTCTCCGCGAAGCTGCGCAGGAACACCGTCACCTTGCGTCCACAGCGCCGGCAGCGGTACTCGTAAATGGGCATATCGCGTCCCCCCTGCTGGGATTGTAGCACAGGGAGCCTGTTGGGGAAATCATCTCCCCTCTACGGCGCTCTCCACCTGCCAGAGGCGGACGATGTTCCCCTTCGCGTCAGCCTCCACACCCACCAGGTCAATGCGCCAGGGCAGGTCCTCATCGTGCTCCTGGAGGTAACGATTGGCGGCAGCCACCAGGCGCCCTTCCTTTGCGCGGGTCACTGACTCCTCCGGGCCGCCGAAGGTGCGGCTGCGACGCGTGCGCACCTCCACAAACACCAGGACCTCCTCCTTGCGGGCGACGATGTCTATCTCCCCCTCCCGGCAGCGGAAGTTGCGGGCCAGGATGGTGTAGCCGCGCCGAGTCAGAAAACCACAGGCAGCCTCTTCCCCTCGCGCACCCAGACTATCCCACGTGCCGGGCATCGTCCACCCCCCCTAGTGTCCTGAGTTGCTAATCCGTTTCATAAATAATGGGGGGCCTTAGAGTTGCAGTGCCCCCGTTCATGGTTCGACAAGCTCACCACGAACGGGAAAACCGTTCGTCCTGAGCTTGTCGAAGGACGGGCCGAAATATACATGCTTCTTCTAACTCAGGACACTAGTGTCCCGACAGGTGTTCAAGTTGCGATTCTCCACATCTGGCCGTGCCTGACCATGCTTGGCATGAAACAGTATCCAAAATCTTGCCAGGACGCTAGCTTGAAACAGGAAGCAGCCTGCGGACCGGCAGGAAGCTGTGGCGATGGATAGGGGTGGGCCCCAGGCGGGCCAGGGCTTCCCGGTGGGCGGCGGTGGGATAGCCCTTGTGCCTGGCGAGGCCGTACCCCGGAAAGCGCGCATCCAGCTCGATCATCAACCGGTCCCGGGCGACCTTGGCGATGATGGAGGCGGCGGCGATGGAGACGCAGAGCACATCGCCGTGGACAATGGCCCGGAACGGGAGACCGGCCTCTGGCAGCGCCACTGCGTCTATCAGAAGGGCGTCAGCAGCGGGGCGGAGGCTCGCGACGGCACCGCGCATCGCCCGCCGCGTCGCCTCCACGATGCCTAGCCGGTCAATCTCCTCCGGCCCAGCCATCCCGATGCCAAAGGCCAGGGCTGCCTCGCGCAGGCGGGAGTCCAGGTACTCCCGCTCCCGTGGCGACACCACCTTGCTGTCCCGCACGCGGAGGAGCCAAGGCGCCTTCAGGCCGCGCGGCAAGACGACCGCCGCAGCCATGACAGGCCCGGCCAGGGGCCCGCGGCCCACCTCATCCACCCCAGCCACCCTCAGATACCCGTGAGACTGAAGAACCCCCTCTTCTTGCCAGGTGGGTCGCTGGGCACGCACTAGCGGGCAGGGGCTTTCATCAGCCCCACCAGGTAGTCAACTGTTCCCCGGTGCTCAGCCTCATGGGCAACGGCGTTCTGCAGCATGTTGGCAATGGTGATGTTCGGCCGGTTGGGGTTGGGTGTCTCCCCGAGCCTGGCCAGGTCCAGGCCTTTCACTATCTTCAGCGCGCTCTCGCGCACCGCGGCGGCATAGGCCAGGAACTCCCCCAGGGGAGGCGGGATGAAGGCGGCCACCTGCTCCCCATTCCAGCTATTCCCGTTCTCCTCAGGCTTTACCTCAAACCTCTCCGAGAGCTTGTACCGCCCCTGCCAGCCCCCTCGCACCCAGATCTCCCCGACGGGCTGTATCCATCGGTGGAAGTACAAGTCCTCCACCCGGAACGCGTGGAAGAGCAGGAAGCCGATGGAGTTGGCCTCCGGCCCCGGCTGCCACCGAAGCTGTTCCGGCGTCAGTCCCTGGACGGAGTTCAGCGTGTTCTGCCGCACCCGGGTCATGGCTTCAGCGATGTAGTCCCGCAGGTCCATGCGCCCTCCTTCATGCCCAAGGCAAGCTAGGCCCTTGTCTCGGCAAGCTCCCGCACAACAGACGTTGCCCCGCCCGGCCGTATCGCCTCGATGAACCCTCCGCCCAGGACCTCCTCGCCCAGGTAGAAGACCACTGCCTGCCCTGGGGTCACGGCGCGCTGGGGCTGGTGGAAGCGCACCTCGACACCCTCAGCCCCCACGAGCAACGTGGCCGGGACCTCAGGGGCCTTGTAGCGGATCTTGACGGTAACCTCAACCGACTCGGCAGGGGCAGCGCCAGCGAGCCAGTTGACCCCCGAGGCCCACAGCGAGGTCTGGTACAGCTCCTCCTCCGGACCGACAATCACCTGGTTTGCCTGCAGGTCAAGGCCAACCACATAGAGAGGCGCCCCCGCAGCCACGCCCAGGCCTCGACGCTGGCCGATCGTAAAGAACTCAATGCCGCGGTGCTGCCCCAGCACCCTTCCCTGGCTATCGGTAATCTCCCCTGGGGTGGGCTTTACCCGCTGGGCCAGGAACTGGCGATAGTCTCCCTGGGGGATGAAGCAGATCTCCTGGCTGTCGGGCTTGTCGGCGTTGGGGAGGCCCGCAGCCCTGGCCAGGGCCCGGACCCGGGCTTTGGTGTACCCTCCCACAGGGAGGAGCACCCGCCCCAGCACCCCCCGGGGAAGGCCAAAGAGGACGTAGGACTGGTCCTTGGCCGGGTCTATCCCCTTGAGGAGCCGCAGCCCCCCAACTCCCCCGTCAACGCGGGCGTAGTGCCCGGTGGCGATGAAGTCGGCCCCCAGCAGCATGGCCCGCCGCAGCAGAAAGTCAAACTTGATGCGGTCGTTGCAGGCGATGCAGGGGTGGGGCGTGCGGCCACGCTGGTACTCCCGCACAAAGTAGTCCACCACGAAGGCGTGGAACTCCCGCTCGGCGTTCAGGACATAGTGGGGAATGCTCATCACCTGGCAGGCCCGCCGGGCGTCCTCGATATCCTCCACCCCGCAGCAGCGGCGCTGCCCCACCGGGGCATCGGGGCGCTCCGGGGTCCACAGGCGCATGGTGACGCCTGCGACCTGGTAGCCGGCTTCCCTCAGGAGCAGGGCCGCCACCGAGGAGTCCACCCCGCCACTCATGGCCACGATAACCCGCTTGCCGCTCATGCCTCCCCTGATCCTGCAAGCCTGGATTGCCACGTCCTGGCGAGTTGCCCTCCACCATCGCAACCCCAGGCTACGGCCCTGCCTCCAAGGATACTAGAGCGTGGAGAAGTTCACAAGGCCGAAGGCAATTATCCCGATGACACACCAAGATGCTTAGAAACTGCTCCTCTTGACTGGGGGCAAGGGCAAGATTATGCTCCTGGTACTATGTACCTCGCTTACTTGGATGAATCAGGGGATCACGGCACAGTCAGCGGTTCCTCGGCGTGGTTTGTGCTGAGTTGTGTGCTTGTCCATGACCAGAAGTGGCTAGCGACACTAGACCAACTTATTGTGCTGCGCAGGAATTTACACCAACACTGGGGCTTGCCTGCCAGAACTGAGTTGAAGGCACAGCACTTCCGCTGGGGTCACGGGCCGTTTGAGGAACACAAGACTGGGCTTCGGGACAGGATGAACATTTATAAAGACGTAATGGAGTACCAGGCAGCGCAGTTAGCTGTTCGTGTCTTCACTATCGCTATCGCAAAGGCACGGCTGCGCAGCCCAGACGCGCGCACCTGGGCATGGACGATGGCACTGCAGCGGATTGACAAGTTCTGCCAGGTTCAGGACGAACGGGCGATGATCTTTCCCGATGCCGGTCACGCCCCGTTCATCCGCAAGCTACTGCGAAAGGTACGCCGGATTCAGGTGATCAAAGGGCACTATGGTGGGAAGATAGAAATCCCAGCCAAGCGCATCGTTGAAGACCCGAACGACCGGCATTCGCAGGACTCCTACCTCATTCAGTTGGCAGACTGGAATGCGTATGCCGCCCTGCGTTCACCCTATCTTGAGCCACGGAAAAAGGTGCGACAAGACCTCTGGGACAGGCTAGCCCCACTGATCGTGAAAGAGGTAAACAGCGTGGCTGGTGGGCCGCCTGGGATTGTTGTGTGGCCGCGCATATAAAGAGGGAACCCAGGTGTTGAACCTGGGTTCCGAGTAACCCTACCCCGTACATGAGTACGGCTCAGGCTACTCTTACATTGTACCACTTCCTGCGATGAAAAGCAACAATTTTTGCCCCAGGTTGATGCCACTTTCTCCGATGGGGTGTGGCGTGCCCGCGAACTACTCTTACCGCTGGTAGTTATGCTGCTGGCCTGTGACGTTGTATAATCGGAGCGTGAACCCCAAGAAGCACCCCCATGAGGATACCACCATATCGCTTCATCCATTGTCCTTCGAGGAAGCGATAAAGGAACTGGCGTCACCGTCTAAGCGTGAGGATTCTCCTGCTGAGGAGTCTGGCAGTACCAAAGAAGCCGTCCCTGAGTCTGTCCCATCAAAGCGGCGAACCGCTCGGCGTCGGAAACCTTCCGGCGGTTGAACCGAAATTCAAACTCATTGAGATACTGGGGCAGGTAGCCTTCCCCTACGTGGTGGGACACTCCGTAGATGCCACGCTTTAGCAGGCTCCAGTAGTTCTCAATCCCCTGGGTATGCACGTCTCCCCGAACGTACTCTACTTCATGGTCAATCACGTCGTGAGGTAGCAGGTGCTTTATGTCCCTGTAGGCCGGATGCCCGTCGGTGATCAGGCGGGCGTTTTGCATATCGATCATCTGGCCCATGATAGGCTTGAGGATGCTGCTGGTAGTGGCAGGCACTTTCACGGTCCGAACCCGCCCGTCCCGCTCTAGTATGCCAAACACCGTTGGGTTGTCCTGGTAGGGGGCCTTCTTCTCTGGCTTTGGGCGTAGACCCATCTCGATTTCGTCCTTCACATTTTCGTGCCACGTCTTGTGCCCTCGCCGAGTCCTGGGGTGGATGTAGGTCTCATCGGCTTCTACAATGCCCGATAGGGGTGCAAGC
>JACQUN010000214.1 GCA_016210285.1 Chloroflexota bacterium | reverse complement strand
CCATGGCCGCCGAGGCGGGGTTGGTGCCGTGGGCGCTGTCGGGGATGAGGATGACCTTGCGGTGCGCATCACCGCGGGACAAGTGGTAGGCCCGAATCATCAGGACACCGGCAAGCTCCCCGTGGGCGCCTGCCAGGGTTGCAAAGCTGCATCCCGCCATGCCTGTGACCTCGCAGAGGTAGCTCTGGAGGCGGCAGAGAAGCCTCAGCGCTCCCTGGACGGTCTCCTCAGGCTGAAGAGGGTGGAGGGCGGCGAACCCGGGGATGGCCGCCGCCTCGTCGTTCCGCTTGGGATTGTACTTCATGGTGCAGGAGCCCAGGGGGTAGAAGTTGGTGTCCACGGAGAAGTTCATCTGCGAGAGGAGGGTGAAGTACCGCACCACCTCCGGCTCCGAGACCTCCGGCAGGGGCAGCTCCTCCCGGAGGAGCGCCTGGGACGGCAAGGGCGCTGAAGGTACGTCCAGCGGCGGCAGCGTGGCCCCCACGCGGCCTGGCACGCTGCGCTCCATGAGGAGGGTGCGAGGCTCGTGCCCTGGCGTCTGTTCCTGCGCTGGAGCCTTCACTGCTGTGCTCCTATCTCCCCCAGCGCCCTGGCCAGCGCCTCAATCTCAGCGCGGGTGTTCATCTCGGTGACGCACAGGAGCATCCCGTTGGGCACCCGGTCGCTCACGTCCAGCCCGCCGATGATGCGCTGCTCCAGCAGCCGCCTGTTGATCTCCTTCGGCGGGATGGGGCATCGGGGCACAAACTCCTTGAAGAAGACCCCTGGCGTGGCAAGGCTGTAGCCCGGCAGCCTCTGGATAAGGGATGCGGCATAGTGGGCCTTGTGATAGCACTGCTCCGCCACCTTCCGGAGCCCTTGCTTGCCCATCAGAGCGAGATAGACCGTTGCCGCGGTGGCGATGAGGGCCTCCGAGGTGCAGATGTTCGAGGTGGCCCTCTCCCGCCGAATATGCTGCTCACGGGTCTGGAGGGTCAGGACGTAGCCGGTGCGCCCCTGGCTATCCACGGTTTTGCCCACAATGCGCCCCGGCATCTGGCGGACGTAGCGCTCCCGCGTGGCGAACAGGCCAACATAGGGCCCGCCGAAGCTGGTGGCGATCCCCAGGGGCTGGCACTCCCCCACGACGATGTCCGCGCCGCAGTCGCCCGGGGGCCTGAACAGCCCCAAGGCGATGGGCTCCACGGCGGCCACCAGCAGGGCGCCACTTGCATGGGCAGCCCGCTCAAAGGCGGAGAGGTCGTTCACGGCGCCGAAGAAGTCCGGGTACTGGACCAGCAAGCAGGCGGTGTCGCCGTCCAGAGCGAGGGCGTCGGCGGAGGTGACCCGCAGGCCGATGCCCTGGGGCTCCGTGTAAGTGCGCACCACCTCCAGGTAGTGGGGATTGACGGTGTCCAGGGCCACGACGTTATAGCGGCTGGTGACCCGACAGGCCATCAGGGCGGCCTCCGCCAGGGCCGTGGCGCCGTCGTACATACCGGCGTTGGCCACCTCCATGCCGGTCAAGAGGCAGACCATGGACTGGAACTCATACGTGGCCTGGAGGGTGCCCTGGCTCACCTCCGGCTGGTAGGGGGTGTAGGAGGTCAGGAACTCCCCGCGGGAGACCACGGCCCGCACCACGCTGGGGATGAAGTGGCGGTAGGCACCGCCACCCAGGAAGCAGGCGTAGTCGCCAGGGGTAGCGTTCTCCCGGGCCAGGGCCTCCAGCTCCGCCCGTAGCTCCAGCTCCGAGAGGGCAGGCGGCAGGCTGAGCTTGGGGTTGCGGTGCTGGACAGGGATGTCAGCGAACAGCTCCTCGGCTGAAGCGACGCCGATGGCCTTCAGCATCTCCTGCCGCTGCTCCGGGGTGTTGGGGAGGTAGGGGTGCTGAAGCGGACTATCGTCCACGAGATACTACCTTGCTTCCTTCTTCAAAGTGAGGGTGATGGGGTTGATGGCGACCGCAACATCTGGAAAGGTTGCGAGAATCGCCGCGAGATAAGCTGAGTTACGTGGCTCATGGGCCGATAGCTCATCTCTTGATACCGTCCCAGCGCTGCGCAGGGCTTGCCAGGCCGCTTCAAC
The DNA here is from genome assembly GCA_016210285.1 of Chloroflexota bacterium. The sequence continues at coordinate 273 of JACQUN010000214.1, read as the reverse complement.
GCTCTCCCGCTTGATTCGCCGCAGGGAGGCAGTGGTTCCGGGGGCTATCTTGATCGCCTTCTCATCCACCGACTGGACGTAGAAGAAGCTCCCCTGGTCAAGGCTTCGAAGGTTCTTGCCGGCCAGCGAACGGACGTGCTGCCAGACGCTCTCTTCAGTCGCCACTTCTCTACCCCCTTGGGTTGAGGTACTGGGCAATAATGTCAGCAGAACGCGGCTCACAAGAGCTCATGCCGATGGCCTTGAGTATCTCCCGCCGCTGCTCCGGGGTGG
>JACQUN010000211.1 GCA_016210285.1 Chloroflexota bacterium | reverse complement strand
TCGCGGCTCAGGGCGAGCAGGTTAGGGTTGTCCGTTCGTGGTGGGCTTGTCGAACCATGAACGGGGCCGTCCAACAGTCGCTGCATTTATTCAACGAATGAACAACTCAGGACACTAGCCTGGCTCTTCTATTCCGCGGTGCCGTAGCCACCCCAGGGCCGCCAGGGCTGGTTGATGGGGGGGCAGTTCGACGGGCACCGCAGAGCCCTGCTGCCCTCTCTGTCTGCCTTGGAGGACAGGTTGCATCCCGGCACAGAGAAGGGCACAATAGGCACGCCATTTCCGGTGGGGATTGGACGTGAGCGCCTTACTCCGGTTCCCTTTGTGGCTGACACTCCGGCGGGTTCGCACCTCGTGGCGCCTGCTGCTGGCCTCTGCCTTTGCCATTCTCCTGGCGTCGGTCCTCATGTCCGCCACCGCCATCTACTCCGGTGGGCTGGCGGAGAGCGGCCTTCGCCATGCCCTGGCGAGGGCAGATCAAGACTATCTGAACGTCCAGGTCGTGGTGCAGCAGCGCCCCCTGGGCCCTGCTGACTATGAGCAGGTCCGGCAGGTGGTGGATGGGGCTGTAGCGGGCCACCTGGGGTGGCTCCACAGGGGCAGCCAACGCTATGTGCGCTCCATGAACCTCCCCATGGTGGCGAGTCCAGGTCAACGCCCTTCCAGGGGAGGGACCCAGAGCTACGTGTTCTTCTTCACAGGCTTCGAGCAACATGCCACAGTCACGGAGGGCCGGTGGCCTGGCTCGGCGGATGCTTCGATGGGGAGCGGCCCCCTGGAGATGGAGGTGGCGGTCGGTGCGGATGCGGCGCAGCGAATGCAGTGGAAGGTCGGCACGCGCATCTATGTGGTCCCCTTCTTCTCCGACCCATCGGAGAATGTTGCCCTGACGGTTGTGGGGCTTATGGTGCCCAATGACCCCCAGGACGAGTACTGGTTGGGGAACCTGGGTCACTTCAGGATTGAGACCGATGAGACGCAGACGTTCATCCCCCTGTACGTCCCTGAACAAGCGTTCTTCGGCGGGCTGGGGGCTCGATACCCCGCTCTGCTGGCCACCTACTGGTGGTACGTGTTCCTGAACACTGGCTCCCTCGCCGCTTCAGATGTGCTCCCCACGGCAAGTGCTCTCGATTTGCTGGAAACGGATGTCAACAACCGTTTCCCCAGGTCTTTCGTCTTTACGGTCCTGAACCAGGTCCTTGAGACGTACCAGCAGCGCCTCGTGCTGTCCCGGGTGCCCCTTTTCCTCTACTCTTCCCTGGTGGTGGCGGTTCTCTTCTACTACCTTTTCCTCCTGACAGGCCTCCTGAGTCGGGCCCGTGCCCCTGAGGTTGCCCTCCTGCGGAGCCGGGGGGCAACCCCGTTCCAGGTGGTCGCCCTGCTGGGGTTTGGCGAGGGGATACTGGTTGCCTTGCCGGCCGTCCTGGCGGGCCCCTTCCTCGCCTTGCTCGCCAACCGTTTTCTGTTTGCCTACGGCCTGGGAGCTGCGGGAGCAGGTTTCTCGGCGCGTCTCTCCCCTGGGGTGTTCGGCCTGAGCGCCGCAGTAGGGGTGCTGGCGGTGGGAGTGCTTGGCCTGGCTGGGCTGGGGATGTCCTGGCGGGGGCTCGTGCAGCTCCTGGGGCAACGGGCCCGCCCACCTGCAACGCTCTTCCTTCAGCGGTATTTCCTCGATTTTCTCATTCTGGCCGTGGTGGGGCTGCTCTGGTGGCAGATCCGCGGGCGCGGAGGGTTCGTGACCGCCAGGCTCCTGGGCCAGGGGGTGAGCATCGCCCCCTCGCTGCTTCTTGGGCCGGCCCTGGGGCTCCTGGCGGGCGGGCTGCTGCTGTTGCGTCTGTTCCCTCTCCTTCTCGGTGTGCTTGCGCGGGGGCTGGCCCCCCTCAATGCGATATGGCTCCTCCACGCCCTGCGGCGGATGGCCCGCGACCCGACCTCTCCGGGGGCGCTGGCTGTGCTCCTCATGCTGACCACAGCCCTGGGGGTGTTTGGGGCTATCTTCGGGACCACCCTGGTGCAGAGTCAGCGAGACCAGACCCGGTACGCTCTGGGAGGCCAGGTGGTGCTGAAGAATCCGGTGGCCGAGTACACCGGTGAGCAGCGTGATGTGGGGAAACAGATTGCCGCAGTCCCCGGGGTAGCCTGGGTCAGCCCCCTGTACCGCAGCTATGCCCGGGCCTCCTGGGCGTCTTCCAGCGCGGACGTCGCAGTGCTGGGGGTGACCCCCGAAAGCCTGCCCAGCACTACCTGGTTCCGCAAAGACTTTGCGCAAAAGGACCTGGTGGCGCTTCTTGAGCCTCTGCGTCTCCCCCTTCCCGCCGAGCGAGGGCTGAGGTTGCCCGCGGGGACGGGGCGTGTGGGTTTGTGGGTGAAGGCCGATCGGCCCTACCCGGGCTTCACCCTCTGGCTCCGGCTCCGGGACGGCACAGGGCGGTTTCTCGATGTTGCCCTGGGGGGGTTGCAGTCTGCGGGGTGGGTCTATCTGGAGACCCCTATCACCGGAGACGATGCCCCCAGGGAACCACCCCTTACCCTTACCTCCCTCTTTGTGACTGGCGCACGGCTGGCGGGGCTTGCCTCGGGCTCCCTGGTCATTGACGATGTCACGGTCCTCGAGGCGGGTGGGACAAAGAAGGTCATCGAGGGGTTCGAGGGGAATGTCCTCTGGGTCCCCATTCCCGGCGCTGCCAGCGGCTCCGACAGTGTGCGCCAGAGCACTGGGGCCGCGAAAAGCGGGCGGCAGGGGCTGGAGCTCGCCTGGACCGACCCGCTCAGCGACGTTCCTCGTGGGATCATGATCCCGCAGACGCCCTGGCCCCTCCCTGCGGTGGCCGGCGCTGGGCTTCCTCGCAACGAGCCGGTGATCCTGACACTACGGGGAGGCTCGATTCCCATCATGGTGAAAGGGGAGGCTCGCTATTTCCCGACGCTGAGCCCGGCCAGCGGCCCCTTTGTGCTGGTGAACCTGGAGCACTACAGGGAGCTGCTGCGCAGCTTGCCTCGGGGAAGCACGACGGCTTCTAACGAGTACTGGATCGCCCTGGACAAGGGGTCCGATCACAGTAAGGTGGTGCAGGCGATTCAGAAGGCGATCCCCTTCTATACAGACCTGGAGGACCGGGAAGGTAAAGCGGTGCTGGCGGCGAGCGACCCCCTGGCGGCTGGGGGATGGCATGGCCTGGCGCTGCTGGCACTGGTAGCCATGGTGGGCGCCGCTGTCATGGGACTTGGTCTCTACGCCGCCCTGGTCGTGCAGAGTGCGCGAGTGGAGCTGGCGGTTGTCCAGGCCCTGGGGTTCTCCCGACGCCAGGTGATGCTGTGGCTGGGCCTGGAGCACGCGGCCCTCGCCGGCGTGGGCCTGGTGCCAGGCGTTGTCCTGGGGTTCCTGCTGGGTCGGTGGACCCTGAGCTATCTGGATAGCACGGGCCAGGGGCGTCTTGTTGTGCCCCCCGTGTCTCTGGCCGTGGACCCGGGACTGGCGGCCCTCGTGGTCGGCAGCGCCATCCTGGCTGCGGGGCTGGCTGCCCTTCTGGCTGTTGTCCTGTTCCTGCGACTCAAGAGCCACGATGTGCTGCGGATGGAGCCGTGATGAAGGAACCACGGGGGCCTTCGGCGCTGTGGGAGATTGCGGGGCTGGCGTACCATGTCGCTCGGCGCCGGGCGACGGTGGACTGGCGCCTGCAGCTCGCGGTGGCTTTCGGTATGCTCCTGGCCGTGGCGCTCATGACCAGCGGGGTGATCTACTCCATCATGCTCCGGGAGTCCGCGTTGCAGTACACCCTTCGCCAGACCCCTCCACAGGAGGTTGACCTGGCGGTGCGGGTGTTCAACCCGCTCGACCCGGCCATCTTCGCCAACAGCAGCCGTTTCGTGGAGGAGCGAGTCTTCAAGAAGCTGCGTCCCTACCTTCGGGACCGGTCCCTCTACATCAGGACCTCCACCTTCTTTTTTGCGGGCAGGCCCGAGTGGGAGACCTCGGACTCGGTGCGCCCACGGGGCCCGCTCCAGTACATGAGCGGGCTGGAAGAGCACATACGGGTTGTGGAAGGGCGGCTGCCGCGAGCCGCGGGCGCCCGGCTGGAGGCGGTCCTTGACCCCCAGGGGGCTGCGGCGCTGGGCATTGGCGTTGGAGATGTGGTGGAGCTCTTCCCTGCGGTCATTGGCAAGCGGGAGGAGTCGGTCCCGGTCCAGGTGGTGGGCCTCATCGAGCCCAGAGACCCGGGGGAGGAGTTCTGGTTTGGGGAAGCGGACCGATTCACCCATACCTTCTCTGAGTGGACCACCGTGCCGATGTTTGCAACCGAGGAGGGGCTCTTTACGGTGGTTGCCCAGGCCAACCGGGGGCTGTACACCGATTTCATGTGGTTTTTCTACCTGGACAGGGAGAACCTTCGGGCCAAGGACGTGGCGCCTCTCCGCGCCTCGGTAGAGAGCATCATCCAGGACGTGCACAGAAGCCTGCCGAACTCCTCGGAGACCACTGGCCTGGACCGCGTGCTGACCCGGTACGACCATCGGCTGCTGCTGGCGCGCATCCCCCTTTTCCTCCTCGTCTTTCTTGTGGTGGGGGCGCTGATGTACTACCTGTTCCTGGTGGCCGGGCTGCTGGGGCGCTTGCGGGGGACAGAGGTCACCCTCCTGAAGGGTCGGGGCGCTACCACGGCCTGGATCGAGGTTCTGGCCCTGGTGGAAGGGCTTCTGCTGGCCATCCCCGCCGTCGTCCTGGGGCCGTTCCTGGCCCTGGCGGTGGTGTTGGTCGCGGACCGCCTTGCCCCCTCCGACCTGGGCCGGGTGGGGCTGCTCTCTGCCGCCATGTCGCCCCAGGCGTTTCTCCTGGGGGCCGTTGGGGGGCTCCTCGCCGTTGCGGTTTTCACCCTCTCCATCCTGGGGGCTGCCCGCCGCAGCGTGGTGGAGCAGCGACAGATGCTGGCGCGCCCTCCGCGGGCGCCTCTCCTCCATCGTTACTACCTGGACCTCCTTGTGCTTGCCCTCATGGGGCTGGTGTGGTGGCAGCTTCGCGAGAGGGGGTCAGTCCTGGTGCGGCCCCTGGGGACCGAGGGGCTTCGCCTGGACTTCTCCCTCCTGCTGGGGCCGGTGTTGGGCCTCGCTGGGGTGGGGTTGTTGGTGCTGCGCTTTTTCCCCCTGGTCCTCGGTGCGTTGGCCAGGGCGGTCGAGCCGCTGGGGATTGTGTGGCTGGCGCAGGGGCTCAAGCCCCTGGCCAGGAACCCGATCCCGGCGGGCAGCCTGTTGGTGCTGCTCATGCTGGCCACCGCCCTGGGAGTGGTGGGTGCTGCCTTTGGCTCTACCCTGGAGCGCAGCTTGCGTGAGCAGGCTCTGTACTCCACAGGGAGTGACGTGCGGGTCGAATACGTGGGCCGGGCGGACGACGTGATGGCGGGTGCTCCTGCCACGTCCCTGGCGAACGTGCCTGGGGTGGCGCACAGTGTCAACGTGGTCCGCGCCAACGGCTCGGTCACGACCAAGACCTTCGGGAAGGATGTCACCGTCCTGGCGGTGGACTCAGGGCGCTTCGCCCAGGGGGCGTGGTTCCGCCCGGACTTCGGGCCTCGGCCTCTGGACGAGCTCATGGCGCCCCTGGGGGCAGCTCCCGCACCTTCGGGCATCCCTCTCCCCGGGGACGCACAGGCGCTGAGTATCTGGGTGCAGCCGGGGAGACCTTTCCCAGACTCGAGGCTGATAGCGCGCTTCCAGGATGCCCGAGGCTTCTACTTTGATGTCGCGGTGGGAGACCTGGATTTCAGGGGATGGAGGCTCCTGGAGGCCCCGGTACGTCCTCTTCCTCCCGTAGTGCGCCGGCCTGGCGAGCCTGCGCCCTCCTTCGCTTCGCCCTTTACCCTCCAGACGCTTTACCTCGCTCTTCGCAGGACCGACAGAGAGCCCGGAGCCCTCTTTCTGGACGAGATGTCGGTGGCCTCGCCGAGCCTGGGGAAGGTCATGCTGGCAGATTTCCAGGAGCTGGGTGGCTGGCGTGTGCTGGAGGACTACAGTGCTCCAGGGCATATGGCCCTGGAGCAAAGTCGAGGCGTGGCTCGACCGGGGCGGGTCAGCGCAGCCTTCACGTGGAGTGCGGGGGGCCTTGGCCTTCTCGGCATCAGGGCAGGTCCCCCGGAGACCCCTCTTCCTGCACTGGTGAGCCCTGCCTTCCTCAAGGAAAACAATACATCCCCTGGGCAGACGGTGGTGGTGTGGGCCAGCGGGGGCTTTGTTCCCCTGAAAGTCGCCGGCGTGGTTGACTATTTTCCCACCCTCAACCCGGATCGGGAGATGTACACGGTGGTGGACCTGGGGGGGCTGGCGGCTTTCCTTGGCCTGCGCACCCCCCGAGGGGGCGAAACCAGCGGCGAGATATGGGTTCGAGCGGGTGGTCCCATCCTGGACGGCGATGCTGTCCGGAAAGCCCTGGAGTCCAGGGGCCTCCGGGTTTACCGTGTCCACGATGTCGCGGCACTGATGAGCTCGCGCCTGGCGGATCCCCTGGTCACCGCGGGGTGGGGGGGCCTTCTGGCGCTCTCCTTCCTCACGGTGGTTCTGGCCAGTGTCTCCGGCCTCATGCTGTATGCCTCCATAGACGCCAGGGAGAGGCAGACCGAGTTCGCTCTCTTGCGGACCCTGGGGTTCTCGAAAGGCCAGCTCAGCGGGGTGATCTGGCTCTCTCTCCTTCTGGTGGCGGCGTGTGGCATCGGTTTGGGGACGTGGGTGGGCCACTACCTTGGCAGGGCTTTGCTGCCGATGCTGGAGGTTGCTGAGGGGGGTGGCCGCCTGGTCCCTCCCATGATCCTGCAGGTGGACTGGGCTGCGCTGGGCATTGCGTACCTGGTGTTGGCCGTTGCAACCGCAGGGACGGTCCTGGGCCTGGCCAGGATGATCGCGCGGTTGGAGGTGCAGCGGGTCCTGCGTATGGGAGAGGCATAGCACGGCGGGTGGGATGCCGGGGAGTCCAGCGAGGAGGATCACGGATGTCCGGAGTACAGCAGGGAGTTGAGCCCCTGGTGGAGTGCCACGACCTGTTCAAGATCTATAAGCGCGCCGAGCTCGAGGTGGTGGCGTTGCGGGGTCTGGACATGGAGATCGCCAGGGGTGAGTTTCTGGCCATAGTGGGTGCCAGTGGGAGCGGCAAGACCAGCCTTTTGAACATCCTGGCAGGGCTCGATCGCCCCTCTGCGGGACAGGTTCGCGTAGGGAAGCGCGACCTCCTGGCCACGAGGGAGCGGGACCTGGTCCTCTATCGCAGGGAGGAGGTGGGGTTCGTGTGGCAGGTGGTGGGGAGAAACCTCCTGCCCTATCTGAATGCCCTGGATAACGTCGAGTTGCCCATGGCCATTGCCGGGCGACCCAGGCAAGCACGAAGGGAGCGAGCTCAGGAGCTCCTGGCGGTCCTGGGGCTCAGCGACAAGGCTGATCGTTTGCCCCACCAGCTCTCAGGGGGCGAGCAGCAACGGCTGGGCATTGCCGTGGCCCTGGCCAACAATCCACCCCTGCTTCTAGCAGACGAGCCCACGGGTGAGCTGGATACCCAGACAGGGGTACAGGTTTTTGAGGCCCTGCGGGCCATGAGCAAGACCTATGGGGTTACGGTGGTGGTGGTCACTCACTATCCGGGGGTCGCCCGTTTCGTAGACCGGGTTGTCCAGATCCGCGATGGCCGCATCAGCACCGAGTTCCTGATGCAGCCCACCTTCCAGCACCCTGGCGAATCGCTGCTCCAGGAGTACCTGCTGGTGGACCAGGTCGGTCGGCTCCAGCTACCTCAGGAGTATGTGGAGAAGCTGAAGCTCAAGGGACGGGTGAAGGTGCAGGTGGATGACGGACAGGTGACTATCAGGCCAGCAAAGTGAGGGCGTGACAGATGACCGGGTCGGAAGCACGAGGGGCTCTCATCGCTACCCACCACCTGGTGCGGGCCTTTCACGGTGGGGGCCGAGAGGTGGTGGCTGTGAGCGACGTGAGCCTGGAGGTTCACCGCGGTGAGTTCCTGGCCTTTACTGGCAGGTCTGGCTCCGGGAAGACCACGCTTCTGAACCTGCTCGGTGGGCTGGACCGGCCCACCAGCGGTGTCGTCCTCTTTGAGGGCCAGGCCCTGACGACCCTATCCGAAAAGGAGATGGTGGAGCTGCGCAGGCATCGGCTTGGCTTTGTATTCCAGTCCTTTGGCCTCTTGCCGCTCCTCTCGGCGTATGAGAACGTGGAGTTGCCCCTGCGAATCGGCGGCGTGCCAGGGCACCAGCGCCGCCAGCGAGTCCAGGAGGTTCTGGGGCAGGTGGGGCTTGAGCCACGGGCCCGCCACAGGCCCTACGAGCTATCTGGCGGTGAACAGCAGCGGGTGGCCATTGCTCGGGCGGTGGTCACCTCCCCTGACGTGGTTTTTGCAGACGAGCCCACTGGGGAGCTGGACTCAGCCACCGGCCTGGCAATCGCCACGCTGCTCCGGGACATCGCGGTGAATCGGGGAGTGACGGTGGTGGTTGCCACCCATGACCTCACGCTGGCCGGAATGGCCGACCGAGTCATCGAGCTTGAGGACGGGCATATCCGAGAAACGGCTGACCCTCCTCCAGGAAAAGCGCTAAGGAGGCACTAGGAGCCTGTCTGGGTAACCTGCGTTGAGGAGAGTCAAGGCTGGGGGAGTACAAGCCCTTCCTTCCCTCAGATGTCTGTGGTAAGATAGTCGCCAATACGTTCACGATTTCACGAGGCGGCCCGTGGCTAGCAGGAACGGTGCCCTTCGGGGACGCATCCGCAAAGCGATCAGCTCCCAGGAGCAGAAGACAGTCACCGTGCTGTCCTGCCTGCTGGCGGTGGAGGACGAGCTTGGCTACATCCCCTCCGAAGCCGTTGAGGAGGTGGCCGAGTTCACCGGCAGCATGGTCAACGATGTCTGGGCTGTGGCGTCCTTCTACACCAACTTCCGCTTCACACCCCCGGGCCAGCATGTCGTCGAGGTCTGCTGGGGGCCGACGTGCCACCTGAGCGGTGCGCCGGAGCTCCTGCGGCAGGCGCTGGAGGCCCTCGGCCTGGCCCAGGAGGGGGACACCCCTGACGGGAGCTTCACCCTCAAGTTCAACACCTGCCTGGGCGCCTGCTCGCAAGCCCCGGTGATCATGGCGGACCACCAGGTCGTTGGGCGGGCGTCGGTGCAGCAGGTCAGGGCGCTGGTAGAACGCCTGCGGGCCGCCCGCTCTGGAGAGGGCCACTGATGCTGGCAGCCTTCCAGGCGCTGCGGGAGCAAGCCACGGCACGGTGGGACGCCCTGGGGAAGGGCGCCAGGCCGTGGATTCGCGTGGGGACGGCCATCTGCGGTCGCGCAGCCGGGGCTGCGGAAGTCCTGGAGGCCCTGAAGCGGGAGTTGGCCAGGCGCGGAGTTGATGCCAATGTCCAGGAGGTGGGGTGTCTGGGGCTTTGCTTTGCGGAGCCTCTGGTGGACATCCAGAGGCCTGGCTCCCCGCGCATCTTCTTCAAGAACGTGACCCCCGCCCAGGTTCCAGGGCTGGTGGACTCCTGCCTGGTCAAGAACGATAACAGCCCCGACCTGGCCCTGGGCTTCCTGGGCGATGGGCAGGCCCCCGGCATCTCCCCCCTGAGTGCCCTCGTCCCCTGGAAGCTCCAGGTGCGCATCGCCACCCGCAACTGCGGCACCATTGATCCCGCCGATATCTTCCAGTACGTCGCCAACGGTGGCTACACGGGGCTGGCCCGTGCCCTGAGCGAACTGAAACCCGCCCAGGTGGTGGAAGAGGTGACCAGGTCGGGCCTGAGGGGCCGCGGCGGCGCCGCCTTCCCCACTGGCACCAAGTGGAGCTTCCTGGCCCGCTCTCCCGGACCCGTCAAGTACATTCTGTGCAACTGCGAGGAAGGGGACCCCGGGGCTTTCAACGACAAGGGCATCCTGGAGAGTGACCCCTTCACCCTCATCGAAGGGATGACCATCGCAGGGTATGCCACGGGGTCGGACTACGGGTACATCTTCATCCGCCACGGCCACTGGGGGCCCATCGAGCGCACCCGCCATGCCCTGCAACAGGCCCGGACGCTGGGCCTCCTGGGGAAGAACATCCTGGGGACGCAGTTCAGCTACGACATCGAGGTCTCCCTCGTCGGGGAGTCCTACGTCTCCGGGGAAGAGACCGCGCTGATGGAGGCCATCGAGGGGAAACGGGCCATGCCCCGCTATCGGCCTCCCTTCCCGGCCCAGGTCGGCCTCTGGGGGAAGCCCAGCAACATCAACAACGTCAAGACCCTGGCCTACGTCCCTGAGATCATCGCCAGGGGCGGCCAGTGGTACGCCACCATCGGCACCGAGAAGAGCAAAGGGACCGCTATCCTCTGTATGTCGGGGGCGGTCCGCTATCCGGGGATGTATGAAGTCCCCTTTGGCATGACCCTCCAGCAGGCCATCTACGACCTGGCGGGGGGCCCACTGCCGGGGCACCAGGTCAAGGTGCTCCAGACAGGGGGGCCCCTGGGGGGTGTCCTCAGCGCAGACAAACTGGACATCGTGCTGGACTTCGACGCCATGGCGGCCGCTGGGGCTATCCTGGGCTCAGGCGGCATCATCGTCGGGGACGAGCGGGTGTGCGGGGTTGACCTGACGCGGAACCTCATCGCCTTCTGCCAGTTCGAGTCCTGCGGCAAGTGCTTCCCCTGCCGACTGGGGATGACCCACCTGCTGGAGGCCCTGGAGCGCATCTGCGGGGGCCAGGGGAACCCCACCGACCTGGAGCTAATGCGCAGCGTCGGGCAGGCGCTGACCCTGGGCTCCCTGTGCGGCCACGGGCAACTGGGCTTCAACCCGGTCCAGTCAGCCCTCCGCTACTTCGAGGCGGACTTCCGGGCCCATCTGGAGGAGAAGCGCTGCCCCACCGGCCGCTGCCAAGGCCCCTACTACAAGCCCTCGCGGACAAGACCGATGCCATCGGGGGAGTGGTATGCCCGACGAGATTACGCTCACCGTTGATGGTGTTCAGATAAAGGCCAGGCCTGGCCAGACCATCATCCAGGCGGCCATGGACGCCGGCATCTATATCCCTTACCTCTGCTACTGGCCGGGGATGAAACCCTTCGGGGCCTGCCGCATGTGCCTGGTTGAGATTGAAGGCGGGCGGGGCACTCCGGCCTCCTGCACCACCCCCGTGGCCAACGGCATGGCCGTGAAGACCGACACACCCCTGGTGCGGGCCCTGCGCAAGGGCCTCCTGGAACTGCTCGTCACCGAGCACCCCCACGGCTGCCTCACCTGCCACCGCATCGAGCTGTGTGGGCCTACGGACATCTGCCTCCGCCACGTCCGGGTCACCGACCGCTGCGTCATCTGCCCCAAGAATGAGCGCTGCGAGCTGAAGGACACCATCCGCTTCACGGGCGTGAACCTGGAAATCCCCATGTCGTACAACTACCGCAACCTGCCTATCGAGGTGCGAGACCCCTTCTACGACCGGGACTACAACCTCTGCATTGTCTGCGGGCGCTGCGTCAGGGTCTGCGAGGAGGTCAGGGCCGATGACGCCATCTGCTTCGTGCAGCGCTCTGGAACAGCCCTCGTGGGCACCTCTCGCGGCAGCTCCCTGCTGGAGTCAGGGTGCGAGTTCTGCGGCGCTTGCATTGATGTCTGTCCCGTGGGCGCTCTCGTGGAGCGGGACCACAAGTGGGACAAGGTGGTGAAAACAGTCACCTCCACCTGTCCGCACTGCCCGGTGGGGTGCCAGGTGAAGCTGGAGGTGGACCGGAGGGGCCAGGTCATCCGCTCCATTGGGGACTGGCAGGCCCCCGCCAACCGCGGGCAGCTCTGCTTCAAGGGAAAGTTCGGGATGGAGTTTGTGAACCACAAGGCTCGGCTCCACAAGCCCCTGGTGCGGCGCAACGGCCAGCTTGTGGAGACCACCTGGGACGAGGCCCTGGATACGGTTGCCCAGAACCTGGCCCGATACCGCGGGGATGGATATGCCCTTCTTGTCTCCCCCAGGGCTACCAACGAGGAGGCGTACCTGGCGCAGAAGTTTGCGCGAGTGGTCATGGGGACGAACAACGTGGACACCTCCTCGGACAACCGCCCGGAGCTGGTCACCCCCCTGGCAGCCAGCCTCGGATTCATGGCAGCCACGGGCAGCACCTGGGCCCTGGAGGGCGCACGCTGCGCCCTGGTGGTGAACAGCAACATGACGGAAGAGCACAACGTGGTGGGGGTGCCTCTGAAGAAGGCCCACAAGGAGGGGAGGCTCAAGCTCATCGTGGTGGACACGCGCGAGGTTGAGCTGACCCGCTACGCCGACCTGTGGCTGCGACCACGCCCAGGCACCGAGCTCGACCTCCTGGGGGGTGTTCTCCGGGCCATCCTGGACAACAGCCTTGAGGACAGGGAGTTCCTTGCGGCCCACTGCCAGGGCCTCGATGCCCTGAGAGCGGCCCTGGCCGCCTTTGACCTGGCCGGCGCGGCGGCGGCGACCGGAGTGCTCCAGGAGGAGATCCTGGAGGCGGCGCGCCTCTTCGCCGGGACACGGCCAGGCGCCATCCTGTACGCCCTCGACAACATCTCCCCAGACCAACGCGTGCCGGTGGTCCAGGCCCTGGCAGACCTGGCGTTGCTGACTGGCAACCTGGGCAAAGCCTCGGGTGGCCTGTTCCCGCTGCGCCCCGGGGCCAACGAACAGGGGGCCTGGGACGTGGGCTGCATTCCTGGGCTCTTGCCCGGCTACGCCGCTGTGGATGACCCCGCAGCGCGCCAGCGGGTGGAGAAGGCGTGGGGTGCCTCGATCCCCACCTCGCAAGGGGTGGGCCTGGGCGGCGTCTTTGACGCCGTGCGCCGGGGCCGCATAAGGGCGATGCAGATCCTTGGGGACAGCCCCGCCTTCGACGAAGAGGCCCTGGACGCCCTCTCCCGCCTGGAGTTCCTGGTGGTGCAGGATACGCTCCCGAGCGCGGTGGCCCAGCGGGCGCACGTGGTGCTGCCCTCGGCTGCCTTCGCGGAAAAGGAGGGGACGTACACCAGCATGGAGCGACGTGTTCAGCTCCTCCGGAAGGCAACGGAGCCCAAGGGCGAGGCGCAGCCCGATTGGTGGGTCCTCTGCCGCCTGGCCCAGATGCTCGGCGCCACCAGCTTCGGCTACGATGGGCCAGCCAGGGTGATGGAGGAGATTGCCGCACTGGCGCCCTCCTATGGCGGGGTCTCGCACCACCGCCTGGAGAAGGGCGGTATCCAGTGGCCATGCCCATCCCTCGACCACTCAGGCACCCCCACCCTCTACGAGGATGGGTTCCCACACGGGAAAGCGCAGCTTGCCGCCTTTGCTCCCGTCTCGGCCGGACCCGTGACCAGCGCCGAGTTCCCCTTGCTGTTGGCTCCCGGACGAGTCCTCGCCCAGGCGGAGCAGGAGATGGCGGTGGTGCGGGGCGATGGGCTGAATGCTATTCGCCGCGAGCAGCTTGTTGAGGTGCACCCTGAGGATGCCCGTGCCCTGCGACTGGAGGCGGGTGCAACCGTGGACGTGGTAACTCCCCAGGCCCGGATACGGGGGCGGGTGCGGCTCAGCAGCCCTCTCAAGGGGGTGGTGGCAGTCACCAGCCTCTTCGGGGAGCTTGCCACTGTTCTGAATGCCAGCGAGGCCCCAGACCCGATGCTCCGGGTCCCTGGCCTGACGATAGCCCCAGCACGACTTGAGCGTGTTGCCCCATAGATGCAGCCGTCCATCACGGTTTTCGGAAGGCGAATCGTATCGCCGATTACGGGGGCGTGCTGCGTATTCCATTCGCATTCTATGTGGCATTACGGTATGTATTATGGCATCGGGCCACCGGAACGGCATTCGCCATTTGTAAAGGCGGGGCATCTTCCGCTATGATTGTGTGAAGCGCGTCACCAAGAGCTCCCTCTGCGTAAGCCCGATGCAGGTGCCTGAGCTGCTGCTGAGCCCGGCACCACCAGGCCGCAGGGCCTGCTGTGTAGCCAGGGTGAAACAAGGAGTAAGGTGAATGGTAACAGTAGGGAAAACAGAACCAGGCAAGCCGGCCACCCCAGCTCGCCGCCCTGTGGCGCTCCCCCGCGCAAAACTCATCTGGCGCAAGGACCTGACCCCAGACATCATGCTTATCAAGCTGCAGCCCGAGATCCCCTTCACGTTCAAACCAGGTCAGTACTGCACCCTGGGGCTCGAAGGAATCGAGCGAGCCTACTCCATCGTCTCAGCCCCCCACGAACCGCTGCTTGAAATCTTCGTGGAGTTGGTTCCCTCTGGGGAGCTCACCCCGCGCATGTGGAAGCTGAAGGTCGGCGACTCCATGAGCATTCGCCCTACTGCCAAGGGCGTCTTCACCATGGACGAGCGCCACCCCAACCAGTTCATGCTTGGCACGGTCACCGGCGTAGCGCCCTATGTCAGCATCATCCGCAGCTACCTGCACCACAAGAAGAGCGGTCACCGCTTCTTCGTCCTCTATGGCGCCAGCTACCAGGACGAGTGCCCTTACTCCGAGGAGATGGAGGGGCTTGCCGCGCAGCACCCCGAGTTCATCGCCTACGTGCCCACGGTGAGCCGCCCGCAGGAGGAGCGCAACCGCGGCTGGAGGGGCGCCACCGGGCGGGTCAACACCATCGCTGAAGAGTGGGCGCAACGCTTTGGCCTCCAGACCTCCAATACGCTCGTGTATGCCTGCGGCCACCCGGGAATGATCGAGGATGTGAAGCAGCGCTTCATCCCCAAGGGCTGGAAGGTCAAGGAAGAGCGGTTCTGGAAGTAGCACACCCCCGCCAGGACGCCGCCCTGCGGAGCTTGTGGCAGCACCGACCCCAACGGGGCTTGGTGCTGCCCTCTTTTTGTCGGGCGTTCTCGCACGCCCGCCCACCTTCCACTTCAGGGGATATGGTGTATAATACACGCTGCCCCAAGGCGGGCCACTCCTAGCCACAGATTCAAAAGGAGGTCGCACATGGTGAAGGACCCGGTCTGCGGCATGAACGTGGACGAGACCAAGACCGCCTACAAGTCGGACTACAAGAACAAGCCCTACTCCTTCTGCAGCCTGAGCTGCAAGCGCGCCTTCGACCTGAAGCCTGACGTCATCGTGAAGCGCATATCAGAGCAGCGGGTCCCTGGCGGGTCAACCGGCAGGAGTGCGTAGGCTCAGCCAGACCATCCGGTTTCTCAGCGTAGCCCCTGGTTTATAGGGGGGATGCCTGGCAGTGTTCCCCCTGCGGGAGGGGGAGCCCCGTTCACTCCCGGGGGCGGGGTTCCCTATCCCTTTCGCCGGTGCATCTCGCTTTGTAACCCCTGTCCGAGGATGGTATCCTGCGGCGCAGGCGGCGCCGCTTCGCCCTCACTCGTGGGGGCGCCCCTGGCGCTCGGATAAGGGGCGGAGGCGCCCATCCGTGGCGCACTACCGGGCTCCGCCGGATTTGAGGGATGGTTGTGGAGCAGCAGGCAACTCCCAGGCCTCTGGTGCGTCGCTCCAAGCTCGTGGTCTCCCCATTGTCCCAAGGGTCCTGGACGGCTGCCGCCACCAGCGGGGCCGACGCCCTTGTGGTGGATGTGGCCTCCTCGGTGCCGCCAGGCGCTGAAGGCAAAGCCCTGGCCCTGGCGCGGGAGGTGTTGCCACTCCTGGCGCGCAGCGGCAGCGACCTGCTCCTGTGGGTGGCGCCATCACGGGCAGAGGCGACACTGGAGCTTTGCCGCTTTCCCAGCCTGGCCGGCGTTGTAGTGGCAGCGGAGACCCCGGAGGAGATACGGGGCCTGGATGCTGCCCTCACCGCCTGGGAACGCACGGCGGGGCTCCCGCCCGGGAAGCTCCAGATTGACCTGGTTCTGGCCTCTGCCCGTGCGGCCCTGGGAATGGACACGCTGGTGGCCGCCAGCCGCAGGGTGGTATCCCTGAACCTGGATGAGGACGGCCTCCTCGCGGAGCTGGGCGTTGAGCGCTCCCTGGAGGTGGACCAGATATTCTACCCAAGGGGCCGCAGTATTATCGTCGCGCGCCTCTTCAACATCCAGGCCCACGCTCTCGCCTTCGTGCGGGGAACAGCCGATGCTCTGGAGACGGCGACAGTGGCCCGCAAGATGGGCCTTCGGGGGGCCCTGTGCTTCGACGCTGCTGACGTGCCAGCCCTGAACCAGGGGTTCAGCCCTCCCGTCGCCGAAGTGGAGCACGCCCGTCAGGTGAAGGCGGCCATGGAGGAGGGCATCCGGCAGGGGCTGGGAGCGGTCAGCCTGCCCGGAGGCGTGATGATTGACCTGGCGATGCTGAAGCATGCCCAGGCGGTTCTCCGGTGGGCTGAGGCTATCGAGGCCAGGGAGTCCGCGAAGGCAGGGAGAGGGTAGCCAGTGGCTATGGGCGATATGCGTGTGCGCTCCGCTCTTGTGGTGGCCGGGGACGCATTCCAGCAGGTCAAAGAGGGGTTGAACTGGAGCCCCGATGCCCTGTGCCTGGACCTGGACTGGCTGGTTCACCCCAGCCGGCGTGCCCAGGCCCGCGACCTCGCCTGGGCTGCCATCAGTGCGACGTCCCACAGCAGGAGCCTTGCCATGGCTCGCATCGGTCTTCAGGAGGCTGAGGAGGACCTGAAGGCGGTGGTGTGGCCGGGCCTTGCAGCGGTGGTTGTCCCCGACCTGGAAGGCCCTGAAGCGGTCAGAGACCTTGACCAGAGGATTGCAGCCCTGGAGCGGGAGCGGCAGCTCCCCGCCGGGACGGTCAAACTCATCCCTTTCCTGAGTACAGGGAGGGGGCTGTGGTCCGCCCGGGACATCGCCACGGCCAGCCCCAGGGTCACGGCCATCGCCCTGGGCATGGGAGACCTCCTCTACGAGATGACGGGAACTCACGAAGCGGCTCCCTACATCACCGGGCCCGTGCCCCGCTTTCCGGTGCCAGAGTACAACTGGAGCCGCCTTGGGTTCATCGCGGCGGCAGCGGGAGTACACCTTCTGGGCCTCCTGGGCGCAACGGTGGCGCCAGGCCACGCCCGGGGCCACAATCTGGAAAGGGCAGTCAACCTGGCGCGGCAGGCGGGCTTCCGGGGCGCCTTTACCCTCCATCAGGAGGGAGTCGCGGCCTGCAACCGTGGGTTTGCCGTGCCCGTGGAAACCCTGAAAGCGGCCGGAGAGACGGCGGAGATGGCGCACCAGGGGCTTCCTGTCCACGGAGGCAAGCTCCGCCTTGCCCGGGCCCTGTTGGCTCAGGCCGAGGCCGCCAGGAGTGTTGGGCAAGAAGGGGGGCGGACGTGAGGAAGGTAAGACGCTCCGGCCTCATTATGCCTGTGAACATCCGGCGCTTTGTGGAGCGGGCGTGGACCCGGGGAAGCGATAGCATCACCCTGGACCTGGAGGACGCCGTGGCCCCGGCGGAGAAGCCCAACGCCCGCGCCATGATGCGGGAGGCGATCCCCCTGAGCGCCAGGGGAGGGTCCGACATCAGTGTGCGCATCAATCACGAGACTCCGCGTGAGGACTGCGAAGGCTCGGTCTGGTCGGGGCTCTCCTCCGTGAGCTACCCCAAGACGGAGTCGGCCGAGGAGATTCGGGAGCTGGACCGCATCATCTCCCGCCTGGAGCGGGAGCGGGGTATTCCCCCCGGCTCCGTGGAGATCAACGCCATGATTGAGACGGCCCAGGGGGTGTGGAGCGCCTACGCCATTGCTTCGGCCAGTCCCCGCATCAGGAGCCTCGGGGGCGTGGCCGACGGCGACCTCACGGCGGACCTGGGGGTGCCCATCGAGTATCTCTGGGAGGTAGACGCCCTGGCCTATGGCCGGGGGGAGTGCGACCTGGTGGCCCGTGCCCTGGGCCTGGCCGTGAGCGGCAGGGTCTGGACGGCGGGGCGCTCCACCATCGCCGACTACGGGGATCCCGAGAAGCTTTACCAGGCGAACCGACGCTCCTATGAGGCCGGGTATCGTGGGGGTGGCGGCATCCATCCGGCCCAGGTGGAGGCCTGCAACCGCGCCTTCACTCCAACGCCAGAAGAGGTGGAAGAGGCCAGGGAAGTGGTCGGAGCCTACGAGGAGGCCTTCGCTCGCGGGGAGGCCTTCGCCGAGTACAAGGGGCGTCTGGTGGACCGGCGAGTAGCGGATGCCGCGCGCGACTTCGAGGAGTTTGCTGAAGCCTGTGCATCCAAGGACGCCGAGAAGGCCGAACGGGCGGCCCAGCTCCGTGCCCAGGAGAAGAAGGCATAGACAGGGACGAGCACGAACAAGACGGCGGGTTCCCCACAGGAGGAGCCATGCCTGGTGGGTTGCTGGAAGATGTTACCGTCCTGGACCTGACCGAGGGCGTGGCCGGCCCTTTCGCCACCAAGCTCCTGGCGGACCAGGGCGCTCACGTCATCAAGGTGGAGCACCCTGGCCGAGGTGACCGGAGCCGCAGCGCGGGACCCTTTCCAGGCGACCTGCCTCATCCGGAAAAGAGCGGCCTCTTCCTCTACCTCAATACCAACAAGCAGGGCGTAACTCTTGACATAACATGCACCTCCGGGAAGGCGCTCCTGCGGCGGCTGGCTGCGGAGGCGGACATCCTGGTGGAGGACTCTCCCCCGGGGTTCCTGACCTCCCTCGGCCTGGGCTATGACAGCCTGGAGCGGCTGAACCCGAGGCTCATCATGACCTCCATCACTCCCTTTGGCCAGGGCGGGCCGTACAGCAGGCACAAGGGTGAGGAGATCTTGTACCAGGCCATGGGCGGCTTCCTCTACCTCAGTGGCGAGCTGGACCGGGAGCCGGTGCGTGTAGCCCTGAGCCAGGGAGAGATCATGGGAGCACGCAACGCTGCCCTGGCCTCCATGCAGGCCCTCTGGTTCCAGGGAGAGACGGGGCAGGGCCAGTACATAGACGTCTCTATCCATGAGAGTGTGGTCTCCCAGCCGCCCTTCTTCATCACCCAATACGCCTACCTAGGTCTCATTGCCTCCCGGGGCCCCCGCTACCGCAACGTCATGGACGGCGACTACATCCAGTGCGGCGACGGCTACGTCTGTCTCACCACTGGCGGCGGAAACCCCTGGTCCAAATGGGTGGAGTTTCTTGGTGAACCCAGACTCGCCGTCTATGACACTCAGGCGAAGCGGGCGGAAGGGTGGCAGGAGGTGGAGCGGCTGGTGGTGCCAAGACTCCAGCCCTGGAAGCGCCACGACTTCTTGAACGCCGCCATGGCGCAACGCTTCGTTGTCGGGGTAGTCCAGAGCCCCCGCGAGCTGCTGGACTGCCCACAGCTCACCGAGCGCGGGTTCTGGGTAGAGGTGGTGCACCCTGTAGCCGGCAGGTTCCGCTACCCGGGCACGGGCTTCCTGATTGACGGGCAGAACCCGCTGGCATGGAACCCCTCCCCTGCACCCCTGCTGGGGCAACACAACGAAGAGGTCTTCTGCCACCGGCTGGGGCTGCTGCGGGAGGACATGGCGCGCCTGGCAGCCCTGGGGGTGGTCTGATGCCTGGCACGGGGGACGGAAAGCGCATGGGAGGATGCCTTGCTCTGGAGGGCATCCGCATCCTCACCGTGGAAGACTTCCTGGCCCTGCCCTGGGGCACCATGCTGCTGGCAGACATGGGGGCGGAGGTCATCCGCATCGAGTCCCACACCAGGCCCGCAAGCCGCCGCTGGCCCCCCTTCCCGGAGAACCAGCCGGGGAAGGAGTGGTGGAACCGCAGCGGGACCTTCGGTGTATGGTATCGCAACAAGCGGAGCCTGACCCTGGACCTGGCCAAGCCGCCAGCCGTGGAGCTGTTCAAGGCGCTAGTCCGTGTGTGCGATGTGGTGACAGAGAACAACCGGCCTGGGGTCATGGCCCGCCTGGGCCTGGACTACAAAAGCCTCCGTCAAGTCAAGCCTGACCTTGTCATGGTCAGCAGCTCCGGGTTTGGAGGGTCAGGCCCCTGGCGGAACTACGGCGCCTTCGCCCGGACCATTGACGCCCTCTCCGGCCTCTCCTACCTCACGGGCTACGAGGGTGGCCCCCCTCTGCGGGGCAATCCCTCCTACATGGACATCACCACCGGGTGGAGCGTAGCCACCACGGTCCTCATGGCCCTCCACCATCGCCGACGCACGGGCAAGGGCGCGTACATAGACCTCTCCATGTACGAGACGGGTAGCACCTGCATAGGAGAAGAGCTCCTGAACGTGCAGATGAACGGCCGCTGCCTGGAGCGGATAGGCAACGGCCACCAGTGGCGCGCCCCGCAGGGGTGCTACCCGTGCCGCGGGGATGGCACCCCACGCGACCGCTGGGTCGTCATCTCCGTTGGCTCTGACGAAGAGTGGCGGGCCCTGAGGCAGGCGATGGCTGAACCGGAGTGGGCCGCTGAACCCCGCTACGCCGACAGCTTCTCCCGCTATCAACACCGCCACGAGCTGGACCAGCACCTTGGGGAGTGGACCCGAGAGTTCACCCCCCAGAAGCTGACAAGCCTGCTGCTCCGTCACGGCGTCCCCGCGGGGCAGGTCATGGACGCTCGCGACCTGGTGACCGATCCCCACCTCAGGGCCAGGGGCTTCTTCGAATACTATGCCAGGGAAGGGGCAGAGGACATCGGTGTCCGGCCCTACGTGGGTAGGCCCTTCAAGCACTCCAAGACCGCTGGCTCCGTCCGGAGCGTGCCGCGCCTGGGGGAGGACAACGGCGCCATCCTTGGGGGAATGCTGGGCTTGGGCGAAGGCGAGCTCCGGCAGCTTGAGGAGCAGGGGATCATAGGCACGGTCCCCACGGGGCCGGGCCCCGAGGTCCAGCCCATTGAGCACCACCTGCACTGGAGCGCCGTTTGCGCCTATGACCCCGGCTACCGCCAGGTCCTGGGAATCGAGCACACCCAGCGCTAAGGAGGAGGCCAGAGATGTACAAGTGGATTGACCATGTGGTGGTTCGGGTGAGCAGCCTGGACAAGGCCATCGCCACCTACCGCGACAAGCTAGGGATGAAGCTGGAGCGCCGGGGCGAGCTCCGTTCGCAGGGTATCAAGAACGCGGTCTTCCCCCTGGGAAGATCCGGGAGATTCCTGGAGCTGGTGGAGCCTCTTGGCCCGGAAACCCCGGTGGGACGGGCCCTGGCGCGCTCTGGCGAAGGGGTTCACCTGGTGGCGCTGGCCGTGGAGAACCTGGGCCAAGCGGCCCAGGACCTGAAGGCCCAGGGGGTCGAGCTTCTGGACCAGACCGCCGACGGCCAGCGCTTCGTTTTCATCCACCCCCGCGCCACCCACGGCGTCCTGATCCAACTGGTGGAGCGGAAGTAGGGCCAGGGGCTGTATCACGGGCAAGGCCATGGGGTGCGAATGGCTCAGGCTGACGTGCTCATAGTGGGCGGGGGCGTCATCGGGTGCGCCACCGCCTACTTCTTGGGGAAGCAGGGGGCGAAGGCCACCGTCATCGAGCGAGAGGCCGTTGGGTCGGCTGCCTCTGGCGTGGCGGCGGGAATCCTCTCCCCCCTGAGCGAGTCCCACGAGGGTGGCCCTTTCCTCCAACTGTGCCTGGAGGGGCTCCGCCTCCACAAGGTTTTGTCAGGCGAGCTGCCAGAAGCCACCGGCATTGATACGGGCCACCGCCCGGCCACCGTCCTCATCCTTGCGCTCACGGAGGAAGAAGAGCGGGCCTTGCCGGCCAGCATCGCCTGGCGGCGGCAGCCGGGGCTGGGCCTTCAATGGGTGACGGGCGAGGAGGCACAGGGCATTGAGCCTCGAATAGCCCCTGAGGTCAGGGGTGCCCTTCTGACCCAGGGCGAGGGCCAGGTAGAGAGCTACCGCCTCACGCTGGCCTATGCCCGGGGGGCAGAGCTCAGGGGGGCAACCGTCCGCCAGGGTCAGGTTGTGGGGCTTCTCCACCGCGGGAGGCGCGTGCACGGCGTACGTCTGCAGGGGGGTGAGGAGGTGGCCTGTGAGCGCCTGGTGCTCGCCATGGGCCCCTGGACTCGGCAGGCGAGGGAGTGGCTGGGGGTGCCGATACCGGTCACACCCCTCCGCGGGCAGTTGCTCCGTCTGGAGCTACCAGGCTCCCCCCTCGCCAGCATCCTGGTGCGCGGAGGGAACTACCTGGTGCCCAAGGCCGATGGCACCGTCATTGCGGGCACGACTATGGAGGAGACGGGGTTCGAGGCCAAAGTGACCGCGGAAGGGGGGCTCAGCATTATGCAGGGTGCTGTGGCGCTTGTCCCTTCCATCGCCGAGGCCCGCCTGGTGCACGCCCTGGCGGGCCTGCGCCCTCTCTCCGCAGACGGGCTTCCCATCCTGGGCGCCGCCCCGGGATGGGAAGGGGTGTACCTGGCCACTGGAACCGGCAGGAACGGCGTGCTGCTGAGCGG